>NZ_JBHTJA010000078.1:0-32285 GCF_042675525.1 Actinomadura sediminis | reverse complement strand
GACCACCGGCGAGCACCACCGCCCGCAGATGCCGGGGCCCGCCGCCCGCGACCGCCACCAGCGCGAGCAGACGCCGCCGCCTGCGGACATCGACCGCGAACGCGGGCCCGGCCAGCAGGACGACCTGGAGCAGGATCATCGCCCCGGTCAGCGCGACGATCGCGCTCGTCCGGTTCACCGGCCAGTCGGGGGGCGACGAGAGACCGGACGGCCCGGGCTTCTCGGGCGGATGCTCCACGACGTCGCGGGACAGGACGATGATCCCGTCCTCGTTGAATCCGGTGACGTCCTCCCAGGTCACCGGACCGCCCGCGTCGACCAGCCAGTGCCGCAACGGGCCGGCTTCCGTCGGATCGGCGGAGGGATCGGCCGGGACGGCTCCGGGCAGCGCGACCGCGAGGTGCTCGGTGGCCTCGTGGTCGGGTGACACGTACGGGTCGCGCACGTACCCGACGACGCGCATGGGCGTCTCTTCGGAGCCGACCCGAACCGTCCCGCCGAGCGCAAAGCCCCGCGCGGCGAGCGAGGGAGACAACGCGATCTCCCCCGGCGCCCCGGGCGCCCGCCCATCGGTGATCTCCAGAATCCCGCGCGCCATCGGGTCACGGACGTCCAGCTCGTGAAGCGGCACCCGCAGACGCCCGGCGGACGTCACGATCTCGACGTCCCCGAAGTTCATCGGCAGGACGCGCGCGTCCGCGCCGTACTCGGCGACGACCCGCCGAGTGATCTCCGCCGTGGTCCACGGCGCCGCCTCCGCGGTCGCGCCGATCGACGTCTCCCCGTTGTCCGGGAACTGGCCGATCGGGTCCCTGCCGTCCCCGCTGAGCAGGGCGTCCGCCGCGCCGATCTCGTGCGGCAGCGACTCCCGCGGGGTCCACTCCAGCGTCTTCCACACCACCCCGAACCCCACGACGGCCGCCACCGGCAACCCGACCATGCACAGGATCAGCGCGGTGCGCCCCTTGGCGCGCAGCGCGTCGTGGAGGGCGATGCGCAGCGCGGGCCGGAAGCCGCTCACCGGGCCTCCTCGAGCAGGGTCTCGGGCCCGACGCGGGAGGGCGTGGCGTCGACGACGCGGCCGTCCCGCAGGAACACCACCCGGTCGGCCCAGGCCGCGTGCCTCGACTCGTGCGTGACCATCAGGCAGGCGGCCCCGGCGTCGCAGCGCTGCCGCAGCACCCGCATGACGTCGTCGCCGGTCACGCTGTCGAGCGCCCCGGTCGGCTCGTCCGCCAGCACGAGCCGCCGGTCGCCGACGAGCGCGCGGGCGATCGCGACCCGCTGCTGCTGGCCGCCGGACATCTCGTCGGGGTACCGGCCGGCCAGGTCGGCGACGCCGACCTCCGCCAGCGCGGCGCGGGCCTCCGCGCGGGCCTTGCGGGCGCGGACGCCGTCGAGCTCGCGGGGCAGCATGACGTTCTCGGCGGCGGTCAGGCTCGGGATGAGGTTGAGGTCCTGGAAGACGTAGCCGATGCCGCGGCGGCGCAGCGCCGACCGTCCGGCCGCCGTCAGCCCGGCGAGGTCCTCACCGCCGACCAGGACCTCACCCGACGTCGGCGTGTCGAGGCCGCCCGCGAGCGTGAGCAGGGTCGACTTGCCGGAACCGGACGGGCCCATCACCGCGACGAACTCGCCCTCGGCGACGTCCAGGTCGATCTCGGTCAGCGCGTGGACGAGCGCGGCGCCCGTCCCGTGGTCGCGGGACACGGCCCGCATGGACAGGACGCTCATCGGCGCGCCTTCCTCTGGACGGACGGATCGCCGGCCGGCGCGTCCGGTGCGGACGACGCCGGCGGGGCGGGCGGGACGGCGCGGGCGACGTAGGACTCGCAGTGGTCCAGCCAGCGGATCTCGGCCTCGGCCTGGAACACCATGGACTCGAGGACCAGCCGCCAGGCGTGGTCGCCCTGCGTCGGCCGGTCGGCGGGGGGCTCGGCCTTGAGCCGGGTGAGGTCCTGCAGCGAACGCAGGGTGGCGGTGCGCTGCGCCTGGACGACCTGGCGGACGTCCACGCCCGGCGCGGTGACGGCCATCGCCAGCTTGATCGCCAGCTCGTCCCGGGGGCGGTCGGCGCGGGCGACCGGGGTGGCGAACCAGCGCCGCACCTCGTCCTTGCCCGCAGGGGTGATCCGGTAGACGAACCGGCCCTCCTCGTCGGCGCCGACGCGGGTGACCATCTCGTCCCGTTCGAGCCGGGAGAGAGTGGAGTACACCTGCCCGATGTTGAGCGGCCACGTCGCCCCCGTGGACGTCTCGAACTCGGTGCGCAGCTGGTAGCCGTAGCGGGGCCCCTGGGACAGCAGTGCCAGGAGGCCATGACGGATCGACATGCCTACGAAGTATGCATACCGCGTATACCCAAGGCAATACCGAGTATGCATCCCGGGAGACAGGGTCCTGAAACTTTTACTGTGCGAAACCGAACGGTGGCTTAACGTGACCAGCGTTCCCGGCGATCAGGAGAGGGCACCGTGACGTCCGACAGCATCAGCGTCCCGACCGATGTCTCGATCAGCGTCCTGCGCGATGTCCTGCGCGTGTACGACCACCGGTTCCTGGAGCTCGACTCCCTGCAGCGGGCACGGCTCGTCGAGGGCACCCGCCGGCTGATCGGCCCGGACGGGCTGAGCGACGTCGCCCGCGCGGCCCTGCCCGCGTCGGCGCGGCTGCGCGCGTTCTGCATCCAGCACGACCTGCTCGACGAGCTGGAACGGCTGATCCGCGACGAGGTGGAGGGCGGCCCGGCGGGCGCGGTGGTGGTCGGCGGCCGGATCTACGCGATGTACCCGTTCCTGCGCGGCGTGCCCCGGCAGGACGTCGACATCACCGGCGAGGTCGGCGTCGACCACCGGCTCGACGGCGCCGACTGGCAGGGCCGCCGGGTGCGGATCCGGGGCGCCGCCCGGCTGCAGCGCGTCGCGACCGACCGCTCGTCCACCGAGATCCTGCTGCGGGACCGCTCCACCGGGCGGGAGCACCGCCTCCCCACCGCGCCGCGGGGCGACGTGCCCGGCGGTTTCGAGCTGCTCGCCGACCCGGCCGCGATCGAGCCCGGACGGTACGACGTGCACATCGCGACGACGGCCCTCGGCGTCCGGCGGGAGGCGCGCTTCGGGGCCGTCCGGCCCGACGGCGTCCGGACGGGCCCGCAGCGGCGGGCGGTCGGCGCGAAGGACGTCACCCTCTACTTCACGCGCGGCGGCTACCTGGCGCTGCTGGTCGGCCGGGAGCAGGAGAACCTCTCGCCGGTCGCGCGGCTGCTGCGCCGCCTGCTGCGCTGACGCCCGGCCCCGGACGGGCCGGGCCCGAGAACGGGCCGAGCCGACGCCACCGTCCGGGCGTCGGCTCGGTCGTCCGACCGGCCCGGGTCGTCCGGTCGGCTCGGTCGTCCCGCCGGGTCAGTCGTTCAGCCAGCTCATCATCGGGCGCAGCTCGGCGCCGGTCTTCTCGACCGGGTGCTCGGCCATCTTCTCGCGGTACTCGCTGAACTTCTTCTGGCCGCTCTCGAACTCGTCCACCAGCTCCTTGGCGTACTCGCCGGACTGGATCTCGCCGAGGATCTTCTTCATCGCGGCCTTGGTCTCCGGCGTGATCACGCGCGGGCCGCTGCGGTAGCCGCCGTACTCGGCGTTGTCGGACACCGACCAGTACATCTTGGAGATGCCGCCCTCGTACATGAGGTCGACGATGAGCTTCAGCTCGTGCAGCACCTCGAAGTAGGCGACCTCAGGCTGGTAGCCGGCCTCGGTCAGCACCTCGAACCCGGCCTTCACCAGCTCGGACGCGCCGCCGCACAGCACGGCCTGCTCGCCGAACAGGTCGGTCTCGGTCTCCTCGGTGAAGGTGGTCTTGATGCCGCCCGCGCGCAGGCCGCCGATGGCCTTGGCGTAGGCGAGGGCCAGCGGCCAGGCGTTGCCGGACGCGTCCTTCTCCACCGCGACGATCACCGGGACGCCGCGGCCCGCGACGAACTGGCGGCGGACGAGGTGGCCGGGGCCCTTCGGCGCGACCATCGCCACGTCCACGCCCTCCGGCGGCTGGACCAGGTCGTAGCGGATGCTGAAGCCGTGGCCGAAGAACAGCGCGTCGCCCTCGACGAGCGCGGGCCTGATGTCCTTCTCGAAGATCTCCCGGTGGTGGTGGTCGGGAGCCAGCAGCATGATGAGGTCGGCCTCCTCGGCCGCCTCCGCCGGGGTGACGACGCGCAGGCCCTCGGCCTCCGCCTTCTCCCGGCTGGGCGACCCCTCGCGGAGCCCGACCCGCACGTCGACGCCGGAGTCGCGCAGGGAGAGCGCGTGCGCGTGTCCCTGGCTGCCGTAGCCGATGATCGCCACGTGCCGGCCCTGGATCACGCTCAGGTCGGCCGCGTCGTCGTAGAACATCTCAGCCACAGTGCTGCTGCCTTTCGTTTCGTGTGTTCGGTTGCGTCACGCGCTGCGCTCGATGGCCCGCAGCGAGCGGTCGGTGATGGAGCGTGCGCCGCGTCCGATGGCCACCATGCCGGACTGCACCAGCTCCTTGATGCCGAACGGCTCCAGGACGCGGATGAAGGCGTCCAGCTTGTCGCGGTTGCCGGTGGCCTCGATCGTCACCGCGTCCGGGGCGACGTCCACGACCTTGGCGCGGAACAGGTTGACGGTCTCCAGGACCTGCGAGCGGGTCTCGGCGTCGGCGCGCACCTTGACCAGGACGAGCTCGCGCTGGACGGACGCCGACTGGTCCAGCTCGACGATCTTCAGCACGTTGATCAGCTTGTTGAGCTGCTTGGTGACCTGCTCCAGCGGCAGGTCCGCGACGTTGACGACGATCGTCATCCGGGAGATGTCGGGGTGCTCGGTGACGCCGACCGCGAGGGACTCGATGTTGAAGCCGCGCCGGGAGAACAGCGCCGCGACCCGCGCGAGGATGCCGGGCTTGTTCTCCACCAGCACCGAGAGGGTGTGCAGGCTCATCGGGGTCAGTCTCCGTTCTCCCAGTCGGGGGCCATGTCCCGGGCGATCTTGATGTCGTCGTTGGCCGTGCCGGCGGCGACCATGGGCCAGACCATGGCGTCCTGGTGCACCACGAAGTCGATCACGACGGGCGCGTCGTTGATCTCCATGGCCTTGGCGATGACGGCGTCGACGTCCTCGGCCCGTTCGCAGCGCAGCCCCACGCAACCGTACGCCTCCGCGAGCTTCACGAAGTCGGGAATCCGCTTCGCGGCGTGCAGATTCGTGTTGGAGTAGCGCTCGTTGTAGAAGAGCGTCTGCCACTGCCGGACCATGCCGAGGTTACCGTTGTTGATCACCGCGATCTTCACGGGGATGCCCTCGATGGCGCAGGTGGCCAGCTCCTGGTTGGTCATCTGGAAGCAGCCGTCGCCGTCGATCGCCCACACCTGCGTGTCGGGCGCGCCGACCTTGGCGCCCATCGCGGCCGGGACGGCGTAGCCCATCGTGCCCGCGCCGCCGGAGTTGAGGAACGCGCCGGGCCGCTCGTACTTGATGAACTGCGCGGCCCACATCTGGTGCTGCCCGACGCCCGCGACGTAGTAGGCGTCCGGCCCGACCATCTGCCCGATCCGCTCGATGACCTGCTGCGGCGACAGCGACCCGTCCGCCGGGGCGTCGTACCCGAGCGGGTAGGTCTCGCGCCACGCGTCGAGCTGCCGCCACCAGTCGGTGTAGTCGCCGGTGTTGCCCGCCGCGTGCTCGTTCTGCACCGCGACGATCAGGTCGGCGATGACCTCGCGGGCGTCCCCGACGATCGGGACGTCGGCGTGCCGGTTCTTGGAGATCTCGGCCGGGTCGATGTCGGCGTGCACGACCTTCGCGTTCGGCGCGAACCCGTCGAGCTTGCCGGTGACCCGGTCGTCGAAGCGGGCGCCGAGGGTGACCAGCAGGTCGGCGCGCTGGAGGGCGCCGACGGCGCCGACGCTGCCGTGCATGCCGGGCATGCCCATGTGCTGCGGGTGGCTGTCGGGCAGCGCGCCCTTCGCCATCAGCGTGGTGACGACGGGCGCGCCGGTCAGCTCGGCGAGCACCTTCAGCTCGGCGGACGCGCCCGCCTTCAGGACGCCGCCGCCGACGTACAGCACCGGGCGCTTCGACTCGACGATCAGCCGTGCCGCCTCGCGGACCTGCTTGGAGTGCGGCCGGGTGACGGGCCGGTACCCGGGGAGCTGGAGGGCGACGGGCCACTCGAACCCGACGGTCGCCTGCAGCGCGTCCTTCGCGATGTCGACCAGGACGGGCCCGGGACGGCCGGTGCTCGCGATGTGGAACGCCTCGGCGATCGTCCGGCCGATGTCGCGGGCGTCGGTGACCAGGAAGTTGTGCTTGGTGATCGGCATCGTGATGCCCGCGATGTCGGCCTCCTGGAACCCGTCGGTCCCGATCAGCGACGTCGCGACCTGGCCGGTGATCGCCACCATCGGCACCGAGTCCATGTAGGCGTCGGAGATCGCGGTGACGAGGTTGGTGGCGCCGGGCCCGCTGGTGGCCATGCAGACCCCCACCTTGCCGGTCACCATCGCGTAGCCCTGGGCGGCGTGGCCGGCGCCCTGCTCGTGCCGGACGAGGATGTGACGGAGCTTCGCGGAGTCGAAGAGCGGGTCGTAGGCCGGGAGGATCGCGCCACCCGGGATGCCGAACACGGTGTCGACGCCGACGTTCTCCAAGGCGCGCACCAGCGCCTGGGCTCCCGTCATCTGTTCGGTCGTCATGATCTGCGGTTCCTTGGGGAGAGAGACTGGGCTCGCCGGGCAACAAAAAACCCCCGCCGCCGGATGGCGGTCGAGGGGAGGCGCGCAGGACGGAAGGACTCGGTCAGCCTGCGCGCCGACCAAGTACTACGAGAATGATGGTGGAGATGCTCTGCACGGCCCCACTTTCGCCGATGTCCGGCCCGCGGTCAAATCCTTGAACACTTTGTCTCGAAATCTGAGACGGCATGTGGCGGGGTTCACCCCGGCAGAGGCAGCGGTATCTCGCCGCTGACGTCGTCGCCGCCGCCCGCCAGGTTCGTCCGGACGAGCGACTCGACCCGCCCGGCCGCCATCGGGCGCGCCACCAGGAACCCCTGCCCGCGCGGGCAGCCCATCTCGCGGAGCAGCTCCAGTTGCTCGGGCCGCTCGATGCCCTCCGCGACCACGGTCAGCCCGAGGTCGCTGCCCAGCCGGACGATCGTGCGGGTCAGCAGCGTGCTCGTCTCGTCCGTCCCGAGCCCCGCCACGAACGACGGGTCGATCTTGATGACGTCCACCGGGAGCCGCCCGAGGTAGGCCAGCGACGCGTACCCGGTGCCGAAGTCGTCGATCGCCAGCCGGACGCCGAGGTCGCGCAGCGCCTCCAGGCGCTCCACGTTCGTCCCGTCGTCGACCAGCACCTCCTCGCGCACCTCCAGCGTGAGGGCGTGCGGCGGCAGGCCCGTCTCCGCCAGCACCGCCGCGACCGTCTCCACGAACCGGGGCGCCCCGATCTGCCGGGCGGTGAAGTTCACCGACAGGCCGACGTCCCAGGAGTCCGCCCGCCAGCGGGCCACCTCCCGGCACGCCTCCCGCAGCACCCAGTCGCCGAGCGGCAGCATCAGCCCCGCCTCCTCGGCCGGGCCGATGAACTCCTCCGGCGGCACCGCCTCGCTCCCCCGCCACCAGCGCAGCAGCGCCTCCACGCCGGTCACCCGGGACGTGGCGAGGTCCACCACCGGCTGGAACTCCACCGCGAACTGCTCCTCGGCCAGCGCCCGCTGCAGGTCGCTGCCCAGCTCCAGCCGCCGGACGACGTCGGCGTGCATGTGCGGCGCGTACACCTCGACCCGGCCGCCGCCCATCTCTTTGGCGCGTGCCATCGCCAGGTCGCCGTTGCGCAGCAGGTCCGCGGCGCTGCGCCGGACGAGCCGCCCGGGGTCGGCGCCGCGGCCGGGCCGCTCGTCGTCCCCGGCGAACGCGATGCCGACGCTCGCGGTCAGCGCGATCTGCTTGCCGCCGACCTGGTACGGGTCGGCCGACAGCACCCGCAGCAGCCGCCCCGCCAGCTCGACGGTCGCCTGCGTCTCCCGCTCGTCCGACGGGAGCTGCACCAGCACCGCGAACTCGTCGCCGCCCCAGCGCGCCACCGTGTCGTCGGCCAGCACGTTGCCGCGCAGCCGCCGCGCGGCCTGCGCCAGCACCTGGTCGCCCGCCGCGTGCCCAGCCGAGTCGTTCACGTCGGTGAACCCGTCCAGGTCGACGAACACCACCGCGATCTTGTCGCCGGACCGCTGCCGGGACAGCAGCTCCCGGGTCCGCTCCTCGAAGAACGACCGGTTCGGCAGGCCGGTGAGGCCGTCGTGGAACGTCAGGTGGGCGACCTGCCGCTGCAGCGCCGCCTGCTCGCTGAGGTCGCGCGTGGTCACCAGGAGCCGCGCGGACGCGCCGCCGCTGTACCGCGACACCGTCGACTCCGTCGGCAGCCACGTGCCGTCGGCCGCGCGGACCCGGCAGGAGACGCGCAGGACGTCCTCGCCGAGCACGCCGTCCTCGGCCTCCAGGAACTCGGTGAAGACCTCCTCCAGCCGGGGCAGGTCCTCCGGGTGGACGAGCTCGAGCAGCGGCCGCCCGACCAGTTCGTCGGCCGTGTAGTGGTAGGTCCGCAGGGCGCCCGCGCTCGCGTACTGCACGGTGGTGTCCAGGTCGCAGATCAGGACCGCGTCGTCGATGCTCTCCGACAGGGCGCGGAAGTGCTGCTCGCCCGCCTCGACCTCCCGCCGCAGCCGGTCGTTCTCCCGCAGCAGCGCCGCCAGCCGCGCCAGCAGCACCAGCGTCGCCGAGCCCGCCACCAGCGGGACGACCGGCTCCATCCCGTGCCGCCCGGTCAGCGTGTGCCCCGCGATGAACAGCGCGGCGGCCGCGGCGACCGCCGCCGGGGCGATCCCGGGGCCGATCATCCGGCCGCGCCGCGCCCCGGTGTCGTCCGTCCGCACCACGTCGGCGTCCGGCGGGATGTCGTCGGTCGGCTCCGGCACCGGCTCCGTCCACGGGACGAGCATCAGCAGCAGCAGCCCCGCGAGCCGGAGGATGTCGGCGGGGTCCTCGGCGGGGGCGCCGCCGTGCAGCCGGACGAACGTCGTCACGACGTCGGCGATCGCGAACGCCGCCAGCGCCCCGTACCCCATCCACGCGGGCCGGCGGTGGCCCCGCGCGGCGCCCAGCACGAACGGCAGCGCGCCGCACACCAGCACGACGTCGATCAGCGGGTACAGCAGCTCGAGCGCGAACTCCGCGGGCGTCTCCCCCGACCGGTGGTACAGGGTGCCGAAGACCGCCACCCACCCGAGGACGAACACCGCGCAGACGCACACGTACGTGTCGGCCGCGTACCGCAGCCACGTCCCCACGTCCCGCGGCGGGCTCACCGGGACCACCAGCCCGACGACCAGCGCGACCACGGCGAGCAGGTAGAACAGGTCGGGCACCGACAGGGACAGGGCGCTCCGGCTGACGTAGTCGGCCAGGGCGCTGCCCACCGCACCGAGGAACCAGCACGCCGCGGCGATGCCGTACCAGCGCATGGACGCCCGCCAGATCCCGCCCGCCGACAGCCGCCGCAGGCCGCTCACGCCGTCGCCGTCCCCGCCGCGCGGCCGTCCGGCCGACACCAGCAGGGAGATCGCCGCGGCGCCCGCCGCGCCGGCCTCGGCCCACGTGATGAAGGCCGTGCCGCCCCAGCCCGCCAGCGAACCGAAGGCGTACAGGACGCCGACGATCGCGGCGATGACGACCGGCAGGGCACGCGGCGGCATCCGCGTGGCGTTCTCGCCGCTCATCGCGCCGTGTCCCTTCCCGCCCCGCCTGGAGCGCTCGGTCCGGGCGCGCGACCGCGGCGCGCCGGGGAATTCGGGGTCCGCACCCTCACCGGCCCGATAACGCCTGGAGGGTCGAGGATCGTGCCCCCGCGCAGGGTCGGCGCGGGGCCGGCGGCGAGCACGTCGGCTGCGCCGGCCGGAGATCAGCTCCGTCGCTGCGATGCGGGATCACCGTGACGTCCAATGTACGTTCCGTAGGTCACGGAGCGATTGAGGGAGTGCGTCCACCCGGCGACGAAGCGCGGCGAAGCACCATGTGAAGAACCCGTTTGAGCAGACCGAAACACGATCGTCACCGATGCCCCGCATCACGCACAGTGACCACTTCTGTGTGCGAGTCGCCCCGGACGTGTCATCCTGGAACGCGGGAGGCCCATCATGCGCAAGCACCCGACCGTCCCGGCGACCGCCCTGGCGGCCGTCCTGGCGACCTTGCTCGTCCTGGCCGCCTGCACTTCGGGCACCGACTCCGGCGACTCCACGAGCCCGCCGCCCGGTTCGTCCCCCACGGCGAGCCCGGCGACGTCCGTCCGTCCCGTCGCGACCGGCCTCGAGGTCCCGTGGGCCGTCGCGTTCCTGCCGGGCGGCGACGCCCTCGTCACCGAACGGGACAGCGCGCGGCTCCTGCGCGTCACCCCGTCCGGCGAGACCTCGACCGTCGCGACGATCCCGGGCGTCGACCCGATCGGCGAGGGCGGCCTGCTCGGCGTCGCCGTGTCCCCGACCTTCGACGACGACCGCCTCGTCTACCTGTACTTCACCGCGGACGACGACAACCGCGTCGTCCGCACCACCTACGACGGGCGCCTCGGCGACCTCCGGGTGATCGTCGACGGCATCCCCAAGGGCTCGAACCACAACGGCGGACGCCTCGCGTTCGGCCCCGACGGCATGCTGTACATCACGACGGGCGAGGCCGGGAACCCGTCCCTCTCGCAGGACCGCGCCTCCCTCGGCGGCAAGATCCTCCGCGTCACCCCCGAGGGCGACCCCGCGCCCGGCAACCCCTTCGGCGACCGCGTCTGGTCCTACGGCCACCGCAACGTGCAGGGCCTCGCGTGGGACGACCAGAAGCGCCTCTACGCCACCGAGTTCGGCCAGAACGAGTTCGACGAGATCAACCTGATCGAGAAGGGCGGCAACTACGGCTGGCCCGAGGTCGAGGGCGAGGGCTCGCCCGACGACGAGTACATCGACCCCCTCGTCACCTGGACGACCGACGAGGCGTCCCCGTCCGGCCTCGCCCACGCGGGCGGCTCCCTGTGGGCCGCCGCCCTCCAGGGCGAGCGCCTCTGGCAGGTCCCGCTGACGAACGGCGGCGCCGGCACCCCGAAGGCCCACCTGCGAGGCGAGTACGGCCGCCTGCGCGCGGTCGTCCACGCGCCGGACGGCACCCTCTGGGTCACCACGAGCAACCGCGACGGCCGCGGCGACCCGGCGGATTCGGACGACCGAATCCTCAGCGTCCCGCTCCCATAACTCGCGAATCCTCCAATACGGACGATCCTTAGCGCCGAGCATCTACCACCCGAAACCGGCGACCTCGCCGGCCGCGTCCCGCCGCCCGTCAGGCGGCGGGGCGGCGGTGGTGCAGGAGCAGGATCGCCGGGACGCCCGCGGCCGCGGCGGCCGAGGCGTCCGGGACGAGGGGCGCGAGGGACCACGGCCACACGTCCCAGGGGCCCGGGTCGGTCGGCGGCGGGCCGTCCGGTCGCGGCGCGGCGGGCAGGGCGGGCTCCTCGCAGCGGACGACCTCCAGGCCCGCGCCGAGGGCGGCGCGGACGTGGTCGCCCACCGTGTGCCCGTGCGCCACCAGGCGTCCGGGCCGGCCCTCGGCGTCGCGGACGGGCGGGACCGAGCCGCGGGCGACGTGGTCCGGGTGGACGTCCGAGATCACCAGGTCGCCGCCCGGCCGCAGGACCCGCGCGAACTCGGCCAGCACCGGGCCGAGGTCCGGGACGTGCGTGAGCGCGAGCCCGGAGACGACCAGGTCCACCGACGCGTCGCGCACGGGCAGGCGGTGCAGGTCGCCCCGCGCGAAGCGGGCCTCCGGGACGCGGGCGCGGGCCCGGGCGAGCATGTCCGGCGAGGCGTCCACGCCGATGGGGCGGTGGCCGCGGCGGGCGAGCAGCGACGCGTGCCGGCCGGTGCCGCAGGCGGCGTCGAGGGCGACGCCCGGCGGGATCGTGTCGAGGATCTCCGCGAGGACGGGCGCCTCGAAGTCGAACGCGGCGTTGGCGCCCTCGTCGTAGGTGGGCGCCCACGAGCGGTAGCCGTCCACGACCTCGACGCGCTCGACGTCGACGCCGTGCGCGAGGGACGGGTCGTCCAGCAGGCGCCGGATCTCGTCGAGGCGCGCCTCGACGAACGCGCGGTCGTGCTCGCCGTTGAACGCGCGGAGCAGGGCGATGCCCTCGATGCCGAGGAGGTACGCCAGCGGGTGCTGATGGATCACACGCGCGACGCTAACCGGGCGCGCGGCGGGCGGGCCAACGGTTTTCCGCCGCCCCGCGACGCGGTGTCACGGGGCGGCGGCGCGTCAGGAGAGCTTCTCCAGGATCAGCTCGCGGGCGCGGCCCGCGTCGGCCTGGCCGCGGGTGGCCTTCATGACGGCGCCGACGAGGGCGCCGGCGGCGGCGACCTTGCCCGCGCGGACCTTGTCGGCGACGTCGGCGTTGTCCGCGATCACCTGGTCGATCACCGAGTTCAGCTCGCCCTCGTCGCTGACGATCTTGAGGCCCCGCGCGGCGACGACCTCGTCCGGGGTGCCCTCGCCGGCGAGGACGCCGGTGAAGACCTGCCGGGCCAGCTTGTCGTTCAGCTCACCGGCGGCGATCATCGCCTGGACGCGCGCGACCTGCTCCGGCGTGATCGGCAGGTCGGCCAGTTCGACGCCCTGCTCGGTCGCGCGGCGGGACAGCTCGTTCATCCACCACTTGCGGGCGGCCGGGGCGTCGGCGCCCGCGGCGATCGTCGCCTCGATGAGGTCGACGGCCCCCGCGTTGACGACGTCCCGCAGTTCGAGGTCGGACAGGTTCCACTCCCGCTGGATGCGGGCGCGGCGGGCGGCGGGCAGCTCGGGCAGCGACGCGCGGAGCTCCTCGACCCACTCGCGGGACGGCGCCATCGGCACCAGGTCGGGCTCGGGGAAGTACCGGTAGTCCTGCGCCTCCTCCTTGCTGCGCCCGCTGGTGGTGCGGCCCGTGTCCTCGTGGAAGTGGCGGGTCTCCTGCACGATCCGCCCGCCCTCGGACAGGACGCCCGCCTGCCGCTCGATCTCGGACCGGACGGCCCGCTCGACCGAGCGCAGCGAGTTGACGTTCTTCGTCTCGGTGCGGGTGCCCCACTCGTCCGCGCCGCGCGGCATCAGCGACACGTTCACGTCGCAGCGCATCGAGCCCTCCTCCATGCGGACGTCCGAGACGCCCAGGGAGCGGACGAGCTCGCGCAGTTCCGTCGCGTACGCGCGGGCCACGAGCGGGGCGCGGTCGCCGGTCGCGACGATCGGCTTGGTGACGATCTCGACGAGCGGGATCCCGGCGCGGTTGTAGTCGACGAGGGAGAACTCGGCGCCGTGGATGCGCCCGGTGGTGCCGCCGACGTGCAGCGACTTGCCGGTGTCCTCCTCCATGTGGACGCGCTCGATCTCGATGCGGTACGTCTCGCCCTCGACCTCGACGTCCAGGTGGCCGTCGACGCAGAGCGGCTCGTCGTACTGCGAGATCTGGAAGTTCTTCGGCATGTCCGGATAGAAGTAGTTCTTCCGGGCGAACCGGCACCATTCCACGATGTCGCAGTTCAGCGCGAGGCCGATCTTGATGATGCCCTCGATCGCGGCGTGGTTCGTCACCGGCAGCGCGCCGGGCAGCCCGAGGCACACTGGGCACACCTGCGTGTTCGGCTCCGCGCCGAACGCCGTCGGGCAGCCGCAGAACATCTTCGACGCGGTGCCCAGCTCGATGTGCGTCTCGATCCCGAGCACGGGCTCGTACTTCGCCAGCGCGTCCTCGTACTTCATCGGCGTCACGACACTCACAGATATCCCAGTCCCTTCAACGCCTCTTCGGTCTCGGCCACCCACGCCGCGTACGCGGGCACCTGGGCGAGGGCCTCGAGGTCGATGTTCTGTCCTATGTAATCGAAGTAGTCGCCCAGGGGACGGCGGCCGCTCTGCGGGCGCACCGCGTCGAGCACGGGCTTCGGGTCTTGCAGTTTCTCCACGTCCCTGGGGCGTGCGGGAAGCCGGTCGGGATCGCTGCCGCGCAACCCCGCCCAGACGGCACGGTCGGCGAGCAGCCACGCCTCGGTCTCGCGCACCGGGACGAGCGGGATCACCGGCGTGGTCAGGCCCCGGCCGGCCAGCAGCTTGACGACGGCCTCGGCCTTGCCGCGTTCGTTGTGATCGTTGTGGACGCAGATCAGGTGGCAGTCCGCGGCGAGTTCCAGCACCGCACAGCCGACCCGATCCGCATCCTTGATCGTCCAGCAGTCGCCGATCTCGGTGCGCTCGACGTCGACGACGTGCCTGCTCCCCTTCTCCGTCAGCGCGCGGAGCTGCCGATGCACGACATGACCGAGGAACCGCTCGTCGGTGGTGTTCTCGGCCAGCAGTCCCGGGACGAGGGGACGGCTCATGGCACGTCCTGCCGCACGGTGCCCAGGTACTTGCGGACCTGCCGCGGCGACACGAACGTCCCCGGCTCCCCCTCGCCCCGAACGGGCTTGGCGACGGTCACGCGGGACGTCCGCCCCGCTTCCGGGTCGACCCGGATCGCGGCGTCCATGAACACGAGCGACTCGGGACGCTCCCGGTACAGCTCCGACACCACCACCGGCGAGTGGCTCGTGACGATGACCTGCCGCAGCGGACGCTCCAGCGATCCTGGATCATCGAAGTCGGTCACCCGTTCCCGGACGCGCCGAAGCAGCTCGGCCAGACGCCCCGGGTGCAGCCCGTTCTCGATCTCCTCGATCAGCAGGACGCCCGAATGGTCGGGATCGTGCAGGGCTGCGAGAAGCCCGAGAACCCGCAGCGTCCCGTCCGACAGCAGCGTGCTCGGCACGGCGCCCTGCCCGTCCATGACGAGGTCGAAGGACCACTCCTGGCGCTTGCCGTCCAGCTCGGTCTTGATCTCCCGCACGTCCGGGATCAGCGCCGTCGCATCCAGCATGAGGTCGGCGAACGCGTCCGTCTCGCTCACCCGCCCCAGCACCGCGGCGAGGTTCCCGCCGTCGACGAGCAGCGGCCGCCGGTCAGCCTGGCTCGCCATTCCGCGCATCGCCTGCGGGTTGGGCACGTACTGCCGCACGTTCGACATCTGCGCCTCGATCTCACTGGCCAGGTCGTCGAACGCCACGTCGTCGCCGAAGGCATCGTGGATCCATCGGGAGCGTCGCGCCCGAACGAACTCGGGCACGTCCATCGCGTCCTTCAGATCGAGTATCTCGTTAGCGAACGACTCGTGCTCCGGCACGCCGCCCCGAAGCACGGCACCCGTACGGTGGTCGACCGCGCCGAACCCGTCCTGCAGGCGCACCAAGCGCCGTGTCGCCACTGTGAACCAGTCCACCTGTGGTCCTTCACCCGTACGGTGGAACAGCTCCTGTGGCCGTCCTCGGCGAGCCCGCAGCAGCGCGTCCGACTGGAAATGCACCTCATCGACGGCGTACTCGACCGCGTCGAACAAGTTCGACTTGCCGCTGGAGTTGGGGCCGACGAGAGCGAGGAACGGCGGCACGTCCAGCTTGAAACCCAGGAAGGACTTGAAGCCGTCGATCTCGATCCTGGTGATCACGTGTCGCCGTTCCTCGCCGTCTAGAGTTCCGGGGCCTGCGCGAGGAGGGGGCCGCCCCAGCGGTCCTCGAGGGCGCGCTCGACGGCGGCGCCGACGCGGTAGACGCGGTCGTCGCCGAGGGCCGGGGCCATGATCTGGAGCCCGACCGGCAGGCCGTCCGCCAGCCCGCACGGCACCGAGACGGCCGCGTTGCCGGCGAGGTTCGACGGGATCGTGCACAGGTCGGCCAGGTACATCGCCATGGGGTCGTCGGCGCGCTCGCCGAGCGGGAACGCCGTGGTCGGCGTGGTCGGCGAGATCAGCACGTCGACCTGCTCGAACGCGGCCTCGAAGTCGCGCTTGATGAGCGTCCGGACCTGCTGCGCCTTGCCGTAGTAGGCGTCGTAGTAGCCGGACGACAGCGCGTACGTGCCGAGCATGATGCGCCGCTTCACCTCGGGCCCGAAGCCCTCGGCGCGGGTCAGCGCCATGACCTCCTCGGCGCTGCGGGTGCCGTCGTCGCCGACGCGCAGGCCGTAGCGCATGGCGTCGAACCGGGCCAGGTTCGACGAGCACTCCGACGGGGCGATCAGGTAGTACGCGGGCAGCGCGTAGGAGAAGTTCGGGCAGGAGACCTCGACGACCTTCGCGCCGAGCGACTCCAGCAGCTCGACCGTCTCGGTGAAGCGGTCCGTGACGCCGGGCTGGTAGCCGTCCCCGGCGAACTCCTTGACGACGCCGACGCGCAGGCCGTTGACGTCCGCGCGGCGGGCGGCCTCGACGACCGGCGGGACGGGGCGGTCGATCGAGGTCGAGTCCATCCGGTCGTGGCCGCTGAACGCCTCGTGCAGCAGGGCCGCGTCGAGGACGTTGCGGGCGAACGGCCCCGGCGTGTCGAGCGACGACGCGAACGCGATCACCCCGTACCGGGACGAGCCGCCGTAGGTGGGCTTGGTGCCGACGATGCCGGTGACCGCCGCGGGCTGCCGGATGGAGCCCCCCGTGTCGGTGCCCGTCGACAGCGGGGCCTCGTAGGCGGCGACGGCCGCCGACGAACCGCCGGACGAACCGCCCGGGATCCGCTCGAGGTCCCACGGGTTGCGGGTGACGCCGTACGCGCTGTTCTCCGTGGACGAGCCCATGGCGAACTCGTCCATGTTCGTCTTGCCGAGGATGACGAGCCCGGCCTCGCGCAGGCGGGCCGTGACGGTCGCGTCGTACGGCGGCCGCCACCCTTCGAGGATCTTCGACCCCGCGGTGGTGGGCATGTCGCGGGTGGTGAAGACGTCCTTGTGCGCGATCGGGACGCCGGCCAGCGGGCCGAGCTCCTCCCCGGCCGCGCGGCGCTCGTCGATCGCGCGGGCCTGCGCGAGGGTCGTCTCGCGGTCGACGTGCAGGAACGCGTGCACCCGTCCGTCCACGGCGGCGATGCGGTCGAGGTGCGCCTCGGCGACCTCGACGGCGGACGCCTCGCCCGCGGCCATCAGCTCGCCGAGTTCGGCGGCGCCCTTCCTGACCAGCTCGCTCATCAGGCTTCCTCTCCCAGGATCCGCGGCACCCGGAAGCGCTGCTCCTCGGCGGCCGGGGCGCCCGCGAGGGCCTGCTCCGGCGGAAGGGAGGGCCGGACCTCGTCGGCCCGGTAGACGTTGGTCAGCGGCAGCGCGTGCGAGGTCGGCGGGATGTCCTCCGCCGCGACCTCCTGCACCCGCGAGACCGCGGAGATGATCTGGTCGAGCTGGCCCGCGAGATGATCGAGCTCATCGTCGCCGAGCGCCAGCCGGGACAGCCGGGCGAGGTGCGCCACCTCGTCACGGGTGATGGCGGACATGAGTAAACCGTTCCTGGATTCGATTGGGTTCACGGCCATCCTATGGGCCCGGACCCGCCCGGCCGACCGGATTACCCAGGCACGATCCGGCGCGCCGTTTCAGACGCCTCTGGAGGGAACGCTCTCGAAGGTCCCCCTGGACGACGAGAGGAGCCGACGTGACCATCGGCGGCAGCATCGCACTGATCATTCTCGGAGCCATCCTGGCCTACGCGGTCGACGTCGACCTCAGCGGCGTCGACGTCCGGCTGGTCGGCGTGATCCTGATGATCGGCGGCCTGATCGGGCTCGTCATCGGCCTCGTCCGGATCGCCGCGGCCCGTCGCGCCGTCGACCGCCGCCCGGCGCCCCCGGCGCACGAGGAGCACTACTACGAGAACGGCCCCCGCCGCACCTACTGACCGCCCTGCACCGGCGGCCGTCCCTGCTGCTGCGGCGCCATGGGCGGGCAGCCCGCCGCGGGCGGTGCACCTGGCGGGGAGACCGCGGCGGCGCGCCGCCCGCGATCGACCCGCACGCCACGATGACGGCCACGCCCAGGAGCACGCCGCCGAACGCTCCCCGGTGCCCGTTCTCCATGCCGTTCACATGGTCGAGCGTGATGAAGAAGAACACGAGCATCGCCGCCGCACAGAGCGCGAGGACCACGCCGCGGAGGGCATTCATGCCCGGGGATACCAGTGACACGGGCGGCGGCCCTTTCGGCCCCGCGCCCGCGCGGGGCCGATGCCGGTCACGCCGCGGGTTCGGGGGCGCGGTTCATGTGGCGGCGCAGCCACTCGGTGGCGGTGTCGGCGTCCATCGGGCGGCCGAAGTGCCAGCCCTGCGCGGCGTCGCAGCCCATCTCGCGGAGGGCGCTCGCGGTCTTCGGGTCCTCGACGCCCTCGGCGACGGAGCGCAGCCCGAGCGTCCGGACGAGGTCCACGATCGAGCGGACGATCACCGCGTCGTCGGACGACTCGGTGAGGCGGCGGACGAACGACGCGTCGATCTTGATCTCCTCGACGGGGAGCCGCTTGAGCCGCACGAGGGACGAGTAGCCGGTGCCGAAGTCGTCCAGGCTGAGCGGGATCCCGAGTTCGGCGAGCGCGGCGACGGTGTCGGACGCGTAGGCGGGCTCGTTCATCAGGATCCGCTCGGTGATCTCGAGCTGGAGCGCGGCGGCGGGCAGGCCGCGGGCGAGCAGCCCCTCCTCGATGGTCTCGGTGAGGCCGGTGTCGAGGAGGTCGCGGCCGGAGGCGTTCACCGCGACCTGGACGGCGAGGTCCTCCCGCCACCAGGCGGCGGTCTGCGCGAGGGCGGCCTCGACGACGTGGTGGGTGATCGAGCGCATCAGGTACGTCTGCTCGGCGACGGACAGGAACGCCTCGGGTTCGAGGAGGCCCTGCTCGGGGTGGCGCCAGCGCAGCAGGGCCTCCATCCCGACGAGCTGGCCGTCACGGAGGGAGACCTTCGGCTGGTAGAAGAGCTCCAGTTCGGAGCGGTCGACGGCGCGGCGCAGGTCGCCGAGCATGGTGAGGCGCGCCGGGGAGTTGCGGTCCTTCTGCGGGGAGTACACCTCGACGCCGGCGCGGGACTCCTTCGCGTTGTACATGGCGACGTCGGCGCGCTGCAGGAGGAGCTCGAAGTCGGGGGCGTGGTCGGGGAACAGCGCGATCCCGACGCTGGCCTCGAGGTCGAACGACAGGCCGTCCAGCCGGACGGGCTCGCTGAGCGCGGCGCGGAGGCGGGCGGCGACCTCGCGGGCGGCGTCCTCGTCGCGGACGGTCGGCAGCAGCACCGCGAACTCGTCGCCGCCGAGGCGGGCGACGAGGTCGCCGGGCCGGACGCTGTGGGTGAGGCGGTGCGCGACGAGCTGCAGGAGGCGGTCGCCGGTGGGGTGCCCGAGCGTGTCGTTGACCTCCTTGAACCGGTCGAGGTCGAGCAGGAACAGCCCGGCGCGGCGGGGCGGCTCGGCCGTCTTGCGGCGGCGCCCGCGCAGGTGCCGGTGGGCGTCCTCGCCGCGGGCCTCGGCGAGCGCCTCCTCGGTGCGGACGATCAGCAGCTTGCGGTTCGGCAGCCCGGTGAGCGCGTCGTGCAGGGCCTGGTGCTCGCGCCGGACGGACACGGACGCGTTCAGGTACACGGCGATGAACGGCAGCACGATCAGCGGGACGAACGCCGCGGAGCGGTCCATCGCGACGACCATCATCGGGGCGAGGCCGAGCAGCGCGAGGTGGACCAGGACCTGGTAGCCGAAGTCGAACCGCATGGCCTTCAGCAGCGAGACGCGTTCGTGCAGCGCGACGGCGGCGCTGACGAGCGTGTCGTTGCAGATGAAGTAGACGGTCCCGGCGAGCGCGATGGCCGGCAGGTCGGAGCCGTCCGGCACCCAGAGCGCGGACGGCGTCGCCAGATCGCCGGTGAGGGCGAGCGCGAGCTGCGCGGCGCCGAGGCTGAGGGTGTACTGGGCGACGTTGAAGGCGATCCGGTGGGGGGTGCGGCCGCGGAAGATCCCGCAGGTGACGACGGCGACGGCCTGCAGGGCGGCGGCGACCGGGAGGCCCGCGTACAGCAGCGCGGCGAACGCGAACGTGGTGGAGGTCGTGGCGCCGTTGTTCTCGGTGGAGCCCGGGGTGATGATGGGCCGCATCTCGCCGAAGACGATGAAGCAGCCCAGGATCCAGAAGACGGGGTTGCCGAGGAGGGCGTCCAGGTCCGGGCCGGTGAGCCCGGCGAAGGCGGAGCCGCCCGCCACGACGCCCAGCGCGATGACGACGACGATGTAGATCCACAACGGGGAACCGCGGCGCGGCGCCGTGTTCCGCGTGTTGTTCGGGTCCTTCATCACCATCCTCGGGGGGATTCGCGGGGGACGTCCCCCGGAACCGGACGCGCCGGACCACGGGGACGCCCCCCGGGTGATACGTCCGGTGATTCAGGTGTGTCGTGATGAGAGGGAGAGTACGACCTCCGGCGAACTTCGCGAAACCGGTTGCGTACGTTCCGTTATGCCCGTGTCGCGCTCATCCCTCTCCGGTGGGTAGTGAAAGTGTACCCCTGAGTAACGCAAACCTGGTGGGCCCGGGTCAACCACATTTCGTCACTCTTCCGCACGGACAGCGACTTTTTTGGCCGCATCCGGCCCGTCCGCCAGGAGAACACGGAACCCGTCCTCCTCCAGGACCGGCACGCCGAGCTTCATCGCTTTGTCGTACTTTGACCCGGGACTGTCACCGACGACCACGAACCCCGTCTTCTTCGACACCGAGCCCGACACCTTGCCGCCGAGCCGCTGCACCGCCTCGGTCGCCGAGTCGCGGCTGTACCCCTCCAGCGAGCCGGTGATCACCACCGTGACGCCCTGCAGGGGACGCGGGCCGGCGGCGCCCTCGTCCTCCATCCGGACGCCCGCCGCGCGCCACTTGTCGACGATCTCCCGGTGCCAGTCGACCGCGAACCACGACTTGATCGACGCCGCGATCGTCGGGCCGACGCCGTCGACCGCCGCCAGCTCCTCTTCGGTGGCGTTCGCGATCGCGTCGATCGAGCCCATCTCGCGGGCCAGGTCGCGCGCGGCGGACGGCCCGACGTGCCGGATCGACAGCGCCACCAGAACCCGCCACAGCGGCTGCCTCTTCGCCTTCTCCAGCTCCTCGAAGAGCTTCTCGACGGTCTTCTTCGGCTCGCCCTCCTTGTTGGCGAAGAACGTGACCTCCTTGCGCTCCCCCGTCTTCGGGTCGATCTTGGGGGTGCCGCTGTCGGGGTCCAGCACCAGGCTCTTGATCGGCAGCAGCTCGTCCACGGTCAGGTGGAACAGGTCGCCCTCGTTCTTCACCGGCGGGTCGGCCGGCTCCAGCGGCTGCGTCAGCGCGGTCGCCGCGACGTACCCGAGCGCCTCGATGTCGAGCGCGTTGCGGCTCGCCACGAAGAACAGCCGCTCCCGGAGCTGCGCGGGGCACGAGCGGGCGTTCGGGCACCGGATGTCGGCGTCGCCCTCCTTCTCGTACGCCAGCTCGGTGCCGCACTCGGGGCAGTGCGTCGGCATGGCGAACTCGCGCTCCGAGCCGTCCCGCAGCGCCGTCACGGGCGCGACGATCTCCGGGATGACGTCCCCGGCCTTGCGCAGGACGACCGTGTCGCCGATCAGGACGCCCTTGCGGACGACCTCGCTCGCGTTGTGCAGCGTCGCCCGCTCGACGGTCGAACCGGCGACCTCCGTCGGCTCCATGACCCCGTACGGGGTGACGCGCCCGGTCCGTCCCACGCCGACCTTGATGTCGAGAAGCTTGGTGTTGACCTCCTCCGGCGGGTACTTCCACGCGATCGCCCAGCGCGGCGCGCGGCTCGTCGACCCGAGCCGCCGCTGCAGCGAGAACTGGTCGACCTTCACCACGACCCCGTCGATCTCGTACGCGGGATCGTGCCGGTGCTCGCCGTACTCGGCGATGTACTCGCGGACGGCGTCCATCCCGCCGACGACCTTGTACCGGTCGCTGACCGGCAGCCCCCACGCGCGCATCAGCTCGTACGCCCCGGACTGGCTCTCGGGCCGCGTCCCGCCCTCCCAGGCGCCGAACCCGTGCACCAGCATGCCGAG
Source organism: Actinomadura sediminis (assembly GCF_042675525.1). Lineage (NCBI taxonomy): Bacteria > Bacillati > Actinomycetota > Actinomycetes > Streptosporangiales > Thermomonosporaceae > Actinomadura > Actinomadura sediminis. The sequence continues at coordinate 10,276 of NZ_JBHTJA010000078.1, read as the reverse complement.
CGGCCGCTTCGCGGTGACCCGCGGGTCCTTCTGCCGCAGCGACCCGGCCGCCGCGTTGCGCGGGTTCGCGAACGGCTGCTTGCCGGCCTCCACCTGCGCCGCGTTGACCTGCTCGAACCCCTCGACGGGCAGGAACACCTCGCCGCGCACCTCCAGGACGTCCGGCCAGCCCTCCCCCGCGAGCCGGTCCGGGACGTCGGCGATGGTCCGGACGTTGTGCGTGACGTCCTCGCCGGTGCGCCCGTCGCCGCGCGTGACGGCACGGACGAACCGTCCCTTCTCGTACGTCACCGCGATCGCCAGGCCGTCGATCTTCAGCTCGCACAGGTAGCCCGCGACCTCGCCGACCTCCTTGACGACCCGCTCGTCCCAGGCGAGCAGCTCGTCGGCGTTCATCGCGTTGTCGAGGCTCTGCATCCGCTCCAGATGCGCGACGGTCGCGAAGTCGGTGGTGATCGGCGCCCCGACCTTCTGGGTGGGCGAGTCGGGCGTGACCAGCCCGGGGTGCCGCTCCTCCAGCTCCCGCAGCTCCCGCATCATGCGGTCGTACTCGGCGTCGGAGAGCGTGGGCCGGTCGAGGACGTAGTAGCGGTAGTTGCCCTCGTCGATCCGCTCGCTCAGCTCCAGATGCCGCTGCCGTGCCTCGCTGGGAACACCATCGCTCGTGGTCATGCCCCCATTTTCCCCGGTGCCACCGACATTCCGGCAGGGGCGCGCCCTACTCCTCCGCGGCTTCGTACAGCATCCGGGCCGTGTCGCGGGAGCGTTTCAGGGCCTCCCGGACGTACCCGGGCGAGGCACCCGCCATCCCGCAGGCGGGCGTGACGACGACCTGGCGGGCGAGCCGCGCGGGCGGGAACCCGAACCGCCGCCACAGCTCCCGGATCGGCTCGGCCGTCGCGCGCAGCGGCGGCAGGGTCGCGTCGGCCGCCGGAACCGCCCCGAGGAACAGGCCGATCCCCGCGTCGATCGCCTCCCCCACGGCGTCGTCGTCGCGCCTCGGCACGTACCGGAGGTCGACCGACAGCGCCTTCGCCCCCGCGCGCCGCAGCAGCCCGAACGGCACGTTCCGGGCGCAGCAGTGCACGAGCGGGTACGCCGCGTCCTCCGCGCACACCGTCTCGATCGTCCGCCGGAGGACGTTCTCGGCGACCGGCTCCTCGATCGCCCGCAGCCGGCCGAAGCCGCTCGCGGTCGGCACCGTCCCGGCGAGGACCGCGGGCAGGGCCGGTTCGTCGAGTTGCAGCAGGATCCGCGCCGCGGGCACGCGCCGCCGGACGTCCGCGACGTGCGCCGCGACGCCCTCCGCGAGCGACTCGGCGAGATCGCGGACGGCGCCCGGGTCCTTGATCGCGCGGTCGCCGTGCCGCAGCTCGATCGTCGCGGCGAGCGTCCACGGACCGCACACCTGGATCTTGAACGGCCCGTCGTGCGTCCCCGCGACCTCCTCCAGCACGTCGAGGTCGCGCGCCAGGTGGTCGCGGGTGCGGACGGTGTCGCGGCCGGGACGGTCGGAGAACCGCCAGCCGGACGGCTCGAGGTGCACCGGCATGTCGACCAGCAGGCCGGCGGACCGGCCGACCATGTCGGCGCCGGGCCCGCGCGCGGGCAGCTCCGGCAGGTGCGGCAGCTCGGGCAGCTCCCCGAGCACGACCCGGAGGGCCTCCTCCGGGTCGTCGCCCGGATACGAGCCGACGCCGGTCGCCGCCCCGGCCTCCCACGGATGCTCATTCACACCGGAAAGCCTAGCGGCGCGCGATCACAGCAGGTCCGCGAGGCGGTCGAGGTAACGGAGGGTCTCGGCTTCCGGCTCGGTCTTGAGGTTGAACAGGACCTCGTCCACCCCGGCGTCGGCCAGGGCCTCGACGACCTCCCGCCTGCCCGGCACGGCGAACACCGTGACCGGCACGCGGCGGCCCGCCCGGTCGCGGAGTTCCGCGATCTGGGCGGCGAGGGCGTCGGTGCCGCGGCCGTGGATCGGCATCCAGCCGTCGCCGAACTCGACGACGCGGTCGAACGTGGTCGGTCCCGCGCCGCCGATCAGCACGGGCGGGTGCGGGTCCTGGACGGGCTTCGGGTAGCTAAACACGGGGTCGAAATCGACGAACTCGCCGTGGAACTCCGCCTCCTCGCTCGTCCACAGCTCCTTGACGGCCAGCACCCGCTCGCGCAGCAGCCGCATGCGGGTCTTCGGCTCGGTGCCGTGGTTGCGCATCTCCTCCCGGTTCCAGCCCGCGCCGACGCCGAGCACCGCCCGCCCGCCGGAGATCAGGTCGAGGGACGCGACCTCCTTGGCCAGGATGATCGGATCCCGCTGGACGACCAGCGCGATCCCGGTGCCGAGCCGCAGCCGCTCCGTCACGCTCGCGGCCGCCGCCAGGACGACGAACGGATCGAGCGTCCGGTAGTACATGCGCGGCAGCTCGGCGCCGCCGGGCCACGGCGTCTCGCGCTTCACCGGGATGTGGGTGTGCTCGGCCAGGAACAGCGACCCGAACCCGCGCTCCTCCAGCGCCCGCCCGAGCGCCGCGGGCCCGATCCCGTCATCGGTCACGAACGTCGAAACACCGAACTTCACGACACCTCCTGAGACTCACCAGAGCCGAATGGTAACCGGGCCGTCGCCCGCGGCTCCGGGTCCCGGAGGCCGGTTGGCCCGCCCGCACCCGCCGCGACCACACCGCCGCGCCGCCGGGGACGCCGGCGCGGGCGGCGATCCGGCCGCGGGTCAGGCGGGCACGCGGGCCGTCTCGGCGATCGTCGCCGAGCCCAGGACGCGGTCGCCGTCGTACAGGACCGCGGCCTGGCCGGACGCGACGCCGCGGGCCGGTGCGTCGAGCCGGACGCGCAGGACGTCGCCGTCGGCTTCGGCCGTGCAGGCGTGGACCTCGCCGTGGGCGCGGAGCTGCACCCGGCAGGCGAACGGGCCCGCGGGGGGCTCGCCCAGCCAGATCGGGCGCTCGCCGGTGATCTCGTGGACGTCCAGGGCCTCGCGGGGGCCGACGGTGACGGTGTTCGTGACCGGCGAGATGTCGAGGACGTAGCGGGGGCGGCCGTCCGGCGCGGGGGTGCCGATGCGCAGGCCCTTGCGCTGCCCGATCGTGTACGCGTAGGCGCCGTCGTGCTCGCCGACCTCGTTGCCGTCGGCGTCGACGATGGGGCCCTTCGCGGTGCCGAGGCGCTCGGCGAGGAAGCCGCGGGTGTCGCCGTCCGCGATGAAGCAGATGTCGTGGCTGTCGGGCTTGTCGGCGACCTGCAGGCCGCGCCGCTCGGCCTCGCGGCGGATGTCGGCCTTCGTGGTGTCGCCCAGCGGGAACATCGCGTGCGCGAGCTGCTCGGGGGTGCACACCGCCAGGACGTACGACTGGTCCTTGCCCGCGTCGACGCCGCGGCGCAGGACGCCGTCCTCCAGCCGGGCGTAGTGGCCGGTGCAGACGGCGTCGAAGCCGAGGGCCATCGCGCGGTCGAGCAGCGCCGCGAACTTGATCTTCTCGTTGCAGCGCAGGCACGGGTTCGGGGTGCGGCCCGCGGCGTACTCGCTGACGAAGTCCTCGACGACGTCCTCGTGGAAGCGTTCCGCGAGATCCCAGACGTAGAAGGGGATGCCGATCACGTCGGCGGCGCGGCGGGCGTCCCGGGAGTCCTCCAGGGTGCAGCAGCCGCGCGCGCCCGTCCGGTAGGACTGCGGGTTGCTGGACAGGGCCATGTGGACGCCGGTGACGTCGTGCCCGGCCTCGGCGGCGCGGGCGGCGGCCACGGCGGAGTCGACGCCGCCGGACATGGCGGCGAGTACGCGCAGAGTCATAGTCCTTCGAGCGTACGCGCCGCCGGGCCCTCCCCACATCGGGTTAACGGGACGGACCGCCGCCGGGCCGAAACGACGCGGCGGGGACGCGGCGACGGATCGTCCGGCGGCTCGCGTAGGGTTACGTCGCGGGCTCCGTGAAGGCCCGGGCCCCGTCACCCCACGACAAGGAAGAGACGTACAGGTGGGAATCTTCCGCCGTCCGCGCGACACGTCCGCCACCGCACCGCCCGCGGTCGGCGAGTTCTGGGAATGGTGGGGCCAGGCGCGCCCGACGATCGAGTCGTCGCTGGCGGGCGGCCCGGGCGGGCAGGAGGCGGGCGAGCCGCCGGGCGAGGGGCTGTCGGCCGACATCGTCGAGGAGCTGTCCCGCCGCGTCCACAAGATCCATCCGGGGCTGCAGTGGGAGATCGGCGGCGCCGAGGACCGGGCGCCCTCGCTGACGCTGACCGGCGGCGGCGACCCGGAACTGCGCGGGCTCGCCGAACGGTGGGTGCGGGCCGCGCCCAAGACGTCCGGCGACTGGAACTTCCACCCGGCGCGGCAGGCCGACCCGGAGATGCTCTCCCAGGACCTCGTCCTCGGCGACCACGAGTTCGACCTGGAGTACGTGCGGCTGGGCATGCGGGCCGACGCCGGACGGGCGAAGGTGCACATCACCGCGTACCACCCCGACTTCCTGTTCGTCCCCGAGGAGCAGCAGCGGCAGGTCGCGTCGCACGTCCTGGACTGGGCGCTCGGGGAGGACGACGTGGCCCGCTGGATCGGCGACGTGACGATCGCGATGGAGACGCCGATCGACTCGCTGCCGCCCGCGATGCTGGGCGCGGTCGTCGAGCAGGTCGCCGAACCCTTCGGGGAGCCCGCGTGGCTGAGCGGCGAGGGCCGCACGCCGCGCGGCCATCCCGCCCGGGTCGGGGCGCGGTTCCCGCTGCACCGGCAGGACTACCCGCTGTGCGACGTGCACGTCGCGATCAGCGTCCCGTACCGGCACAGCAACCCCGACCGGCTGCCGGTCGAGCCGTCGTCGGGGGCGCTGCACGCGTTCGAGAAGAAGCTCGCCAAGCTGGGCGACCGGGCGGTGCTGGCCGTCCGGGAGACCGGCGACGGCCTGCGCGTCTTCCACCTGTACGCCGACCCCGACTCGGGCGTCGTCGGCGAGCTCGACCAGCTCGCCGCGGGCTGGTCGGAGGGCAAGGCCAAGGTCGCCTCGACCAACGACCCCGGCTGGAAGGCGCTCGCCCCCTACCGGCCCTGACCGGGACGGACGGCCTCGACCCTGCGCCACCGCGCCTCGCAGCACGAGTAGACGCCGAAGGTCACCACGCCGAGGGCGACGGCGACGAGCCCCCACGCCCCGGCGGGCGACCCGGCGAACTCGCGGAGCGTGCCGTCCAGCCCGCGCGCCTTCCCCGGGTCGTAGCTGATCGCCGCGTACCCGAGGAAGACCCCGGCGGCGCCGATCACCAGGCCCCGCGCCGCGTTGCCGACGGCCCCGAGCGGCTCGACGACGCGCCGCACGCGCCGTCCCATCTGCCCGAGTTTGAGCTCGTCCAGGAACTTGCGGCGCGCGGCGGTGTACAGGACGTACCCGCCGACGGCGACGAACCCGGCGGCGACCGCGAGGACCAGCCAGCGTCCCCCCGGCTGCTCCATCAGCCGCGCCGTGAACGCCTTCGACCGCTGGTCGCCCGACGCGCCCTTGTGCCCGAGCATGAACGCGAGGGTCGCCGCGAACCCCGCCGCGTACAGGAGCCCGCGACCGGCCGACGCGAGCCGCTCGTGCGCCTTGTGCCCGCCCGGGATGGGACGCCCGTACAGCGCCTCCGCGAACTGCCAGAGCGCGAGGGCGGCGAACCCGGCCGTGACGAGCCACAGCACGACCGTCCCGCCGGGCTTGCCGGCGACGGTCGTCAGGGCGCCGCTCCGGTCGGCCTCCTCGCCGCCGTCCCCGAACGCGATCTGGAGCGCCAGCACCCCGATCAGGACGTACAGGAACCCGCGCGCCGCCAGGCCCACGCGCGACAGCCGGTGGAACCACGGATGCCCCGCCGCCCTGCGTCCCGCGTCCCGCACCGCGCCGCCGTCCGCCACGCCCGTCATCGCTCTCGGTCCCTCGCAATCCGCCGGTCAACGAACGGCAAAGCAGTGCCCTGCGAGGATCCGATCAAACGTCGGCCCGATTACGGGCGGCGCCTTACCTCCCGCCGCACCTCCCGCCGCGCCGCGGGCCTGGCCCGGAGGGCGGCGGTCAGGTGAGGCCGGCTCGGCGGGCCCGGTCCACGGCGGGGGCGATGGCGTCGGCCAGGGCCTTGACGTCGGCTTCGGTGGAGGTGTGGCCGAGGGTGAAGCGGAGCGAGCCGCGGGCGCGTTCGGGGCCGGCGCCCATGGCCGTGAGGACGTGGCTGGGCTGGGAGACGCCCGCCGAGCAGGCCGAGCCGGTGGAGCAGGCGATGCCGCGGGCGTCCAGCAGCATGAGCAGCGCGTCGCCCTCGCAGCCGGGGAAGGAGAAGTGCGCGTTGCCGGGCAGACGGTCGCGGGGATCGCCGTTCAGGATCGCGTCGGGGACGGCCGCGCGGACGGCCGCGATGAGGCGGTCGCGGAGGGCGGCGAGGCGCTCGGCCTCGGCGGCGCGGCGGCGGGCGGCGACCTCGACGGCGGCGGCGAAGCCGGCGATGGCGGGGGTGTCGAGGGTGCCGGAGCGGACGTCGCGTTCCTGGCCGCCGCCGTGCAGGAGGGGCACGGGGTCGAGGTACAGCGGCTCCTTCGGCTTGGCGAGGAGGAGGGCGCCGACGCCGAGCGGGCCGCCGAGCTTGTGGCCGGAGAGGGTGAGGGCCTGGGCGCCGCTCGCGGCGAAGGACACGGGCAGGCCGCCGGCGGCCTGGACGGCGTCGGTGTGCAGCGGGACGCCGCGCTCGCGGGCGACCGCGGCGAGTTCGGCGATCGGCTGCACGGTGCCGACCTCGTTGTTCGCCCACATGACGGTGGCGAGGGCCACGTCGGAGCCGTCGCCGAGCGCGTCCCGCAGGGTGTCGGGACGGACGCGTCCCAGCTCGTCCACGGGGAGCAGGTCGACGTCGGCGCCCTCGTGGTCGGCGAGCCACTGCACGGCGTCGAGGACGGCGTGGTGCTCGACGGCGGAGGCGAGCACGCGGGTGCGGGCGGGGTCGGCGGCGCGGCGCGCCCAGTAGAGCCCCTTGACGGCGAGGTTGTCGGCCTCGGTGCCGCCGGAGGTGAACACGACCTCGCTGGGCCGGGCGTCGAACGCCTCGGCGATCAGCTCGCGGGACTCCTCCACGACGCGGCGGGCGGTGCGGCCGACCGCGTGCAGCGAGGACGGGTTGCCGAGCTCGTGCAGCCGTGCCGTCATCGCCTCAACGGCCTCCGGCAGCATGGGGGTCGTCGCCGCATGGTCGAGGTAGGTCACCACGGCGTCAACAGTATCCGCGCGCCCGGTGTTCCCCGCAGGTGGCCGGACGGTTACGGGAATGCGCGGGTGAGGGGCCCGGTTGGCAACTGTACCGTCCGGTCGGTACAGTGGAGTGGTCATGACGAAGAACGCCCTTCTGGACGCCGCGGAGGCGGTGCTCTCCGAGCACGGCACGCAGGCGCTGACGCTCACCGCGGTGGCCGACCGCGCCGGCGTCAGCAAGGGCGGGCTGCTCTACCACTTCCCGTCCAAGGAAGCGCTCGTCAAGGCGATGGTGGCGCGGGTCATCGAGGAGTTCGACGACCTGATCGCCTCCTACCTCGGCGGGTACGACGACGGGACGCCCGGCGCCTACAGCCGCGCGTACGTCGAGGCGACGTTCGAGATCCTGACCGGTGAGGCGCGGGCCTACCGACGATGGTCGGCCATCACGGCCGCCGCGACGGACCCGGAGCAGGCCGAGCCGCTGAACGAGGCCATGCGCCGCTGGCACGGCCGCGCGCCCGGCGACGTCGCCGGCCCGGTCTCCGACCCGGTCGCCGCGACGGTGGTCCGGCTGGCGGCCGAGGGCCTGTGGGAAGTGGTGAGCCACGCGCCGGAGCTGTACGACGAGGAGCAGCTCGCGGCCCTGAAACGGCGGCTGCTCGACCTGCTCGGCTAGCACCGCCCGCACCCGGGGCGCCGGGGCCGCGCCCGGCCCCCTGGAACGCTCCACATTCTTTGACGACCGTCCGGTTCCGGCCGCGCGCCCGCGCGGCCGGGCGCACGTCCGGGGCCCTCCGCCCCGCCGAGTTCAGAAAGAGGTGAACCATGCTGCTCCGCGCCCGTACCGGGACGTTCCTGACCTTCGCTCTCGCGGGCCTGCTCACCGGTGTGTGGGTCGCGCGGATGCCCGCGCTGGCCGAGAAGTTCGGGACGTCCGAGAGCGAGATCGGCATCGTCGTCCTCGTCTGGGGGCTCGGCGCGGTGGTCGCCATGCAGGCGCTGCGGGGGGTGATGGCGCGCGCCGGGAGCCGGGGCGCGCTGCGGTTCGCGCTGCCGCTGACCGCGCTGTCGTACGTCGCGGTGGCGGTGGCCCCGACCTACTGGACGCTGCTCGCCGCCGTGGTGGCGTTCGGGATGACGTTCGGGATCACCGACATCGCGATGAACGCGCAGGCCAGCGTGGTCGAGCAGGCGTACCGGCGGTCGATCATGAGCGGCATGCACGCCGGCTGGTGCATCGGCGCGATGACCGGCGGGCTGTTCGGCGTGGCGACGGCCGCGCTCGGCCTCGGCTTCACCGCGACCGTGCTGATCGCCGCGCTGTTCGCGCTGCCCGCCGGGCTCGCGCTCGGCCGCACCTACCTGCCCGACCCGGACGCGCCCGCCGGGACCGGGGCGGGCGGACGGCGGCGGCGCCGGATGCCGGCCGCCGTCTACCTGATCGGCGTGCTGGGCTTCATCGCGTTCATGACCGAGGGGTCGATCGCCGACTGGAGCAGCCTGATGCTGCACGACGAGCTCGGCGCGACCGAGTCGCTGGCGGCGTTCGGGTACCCGATGTTCGAGCTGGCGATGCTGATCGGACGGCTCGTCGGCGACCGCGTCCGGATGCGGGTCGGCACGCGGCGGCTGCTGGCGGGCGCCGGGCTCGGCACCGCCGCCGGGATGACGGTGGTGGTGCTCGCCCCGACCGCGCACGTCGCGATCGCCGGGTTCTTCGCGACGGGCCTGGTCGTCTGCGTGGTCGTCCCGACGACGATCTCGCTGGCCGGGACCGCCGCGCCGGACCGTCCGGCCGCCGCGGTCGCGCAGGTCGGCGCGATGGGCTACGGCGGGCTGCTGCTCGGCCCGGTCGTCGTCGGGTTCCTGGCGGACGCGACGTCGCTGCGGGTGGGCGTCGGCGTGGTGGTCGTGCTCGCGCTGCTGATCGCGGCCGGTGCCCGGTTCGTCCCGCTGGGCGAGGGCGCCGACCCCGCCGCCGCGCAGTCCGTCCCCGCGCCGGACGTCCCCGCGCCGGACGGGGGCGGCGACGCGGCGGTCCCCGCGCACGGCGGCGCGGAGCCGAAGCCGGTCGCCGCCTGAGGGCGCCCTGCTATAACCCCTTTCTAGCCGTACGGGGCGAAGGGGTGACCGATGAGCGGGTGGCAGGTTCCGGAGTACACCGAGCTGCGCGTGCTCGGCGAGGGCGCGCAGGGACGGGTGGTGCTGGCCCGCCACGACGCCACCGGGCTCCCGGCCGCGATCAAGTACCTCGCGGCCGGGCTCGCCGCCGACCCGGGCTTCCGGGTCCGCTTCCGGGCCGAGGCGGAGCTGCTCCGGCGGCTGCGCAACCCGTACGTGGCGCGCCTCTACGGGCTGGTCGAGACGGGCGAGGGCGCGGCGATCGTGATGGAGGCCGTGGACGGCGCGTCCCTGCGGGAGGTGCTCGCCGAGCGCGGCCCGCTCGCGCCCGAGGCCGCCCTCGTCCTGCTCAAGGGCTCGCTGCTGGGGCTGGCCGCCGCGCACGACATCGGGATCGTGCACCGCGACTACAAGCCCGCGAACGTGATCGTCCGGGGCGACGGGCTGAGCAAGCTCATCGACTTCGGCGTCGCGGTCGACGCGGGCGAGGCCGGGCGATCGGGCACGCCGGTCTACATGGCGCCCGAGCAGTGGCGCGACGAGCCCGCCTCCCCCGCCACCGACGTGTACGCGGCGACGTGCGTGTTCTTCGAGTGCGTGACCGGGCGGCGGCCCTACACGGCCGAGGACCGGGCGGGGCTGATGGGGCGGCACCTCACCGCGCCGATCCCCGTCGAGGACGTCCCCGAGCCGCTCCGGCCGCTGGTGGAGAGCGGGCTCGCGAAGGACCCGTGGGACCGGCCGCACGGCGCGGCCGCGTTCGTCACCGAACTGGAGGCCGCGGCCGCCACCGCGTACGGCCCGGACTGGGAGGGGCGCGGCGTGCGCACGCTGGCGGCGGCCGCCGCCGCGCTGTCGACGCTGTTCCCGCTGACCGCCCTGGGCCTCGGCTCCGGCGGCGCCGCGACCGCCGCGGGCGGCGGCGCCGCCTCGGC
>NZ_JBHTJA010000077.1:0-32990 GCF_042675525.1 Actinomadura sediminis | reverse complement strand
CCCGCGCGCAGCGCGTCGGCGACGCGCCCGCGCAGGGACGGCGGGGCGACCGCGAAGCCGACGCCCAGGCCGGGCGCGAGCCGCTTGGCGAGGCCGTCGACGGCGATCGTGCGGGCGGGCGCGAACGCCGCCAGCGGCGGCGGCCCGTCCTCGGCCAGGAACGACCAGACCCGGTCCTCGACGGCGTGGACGCCGGTCCGTTCGAGGACCTCCGCGATCGCGGCCCGCCGCCGCGCGGGCATCGTCGTCCCGGTCGGGTTGTGCAGCGTGGGCTGCAGGAAGACGGCGGCGAAGGGGGTCCTTCGGTGCGCGTCGGCGAGCGCGTCCGGGCGCAGGCCGTGCCCGTCCGCCGCGACCGGGACGAGCGCGACGCCGAGCCGCGCGGCGATCGCCCTCACCACCGGGTACGTGAGCTCCTCCACCGCCAGCCGCCCGCCCGGCGGGACGAGCGCGGCCACCGCCCCCGCGATGGCCTGCCGGCCGCCCGCGGCGAACAGGACGTCGTCCGGTGCGGGGGACCAGCCCGGCACGGCCAGCAGGGACGCCGCGGCGGCCCGGACGTCCGGGGTCCCGGCGACGCGGGAGGGGACGTGCGCCGCCTCGGCCGCCCGCGCGAGCCCCGGCGCCAGCAGCGCGCCCTGCCCGGGCGTCACCGGGTGCCCGACTTCCAGGTCGACCGGGGCGGCGACCGGCTCGCCCAGCGGCGAAGCCGGCCGCGGGTTGGCCGCGCGGACGAACGTGCCGCGCCCGACCTCGCCGACGACCAGCCCGCGCAGCGCCAGCTCCCGGTACACGCGGCTCGCGGTGGACGGCGCGATGCCGCGTTCGCGGGCGAACGCGCGCTGCGGCGGCAGGCGGTCGCCGGGGCGCAGCCGCCCGGCCGCGATGTCGGCGGCCACCGTGTCGGCGACCCGCCGGTAGTCGTCCATCGTCCGCCCCCGCTCCGGATTGCACCGAGATCAATATTCGTATTGTCGCAGATTGCTCCGACATTTACGATCGGTGCAACACTCACGGCAGGAGCACGGATTGATCTCGTCTACCGCGGTGGCCGCCATCGCCCTCGTCTCCCTCGGACTGGTCCTCACCCCGGGACCGAACATGATCTACCTGGTGTCGCGCTCGATCACCCAGGGCCGCCGCGCCGGACTGATCTCCCTCGCGGGCGTCGCGACGGGGTTCGTCGCCTACGTCCTCGCCGCGACCGCCGGGATCACCGCCGTGTTCGGGCTCGTCCCGCCGCTCTACACCGTCCTGAAGGTCGCCGGGGCGCTGTACCTGCTGTGGCTGGCCTGGCAGGCGGTCCGGCCCGGCGGCCGGTCGGCGTTCGAGCCGAAGGAGCTCCCGGCCGACCCGCCGCGCCGCCTCTTCGCCATGGGCCTCGTCACGAACCTGCTCAACCCGAAGATCGCGATCCTGTACGTGTCGCTGCTGCCGCAGTTCGTCGAGCCCGAGCGCGGGCACGTCGCCCTGCAGAGCCTGCTCCTCGGGCTCGTCCAGATCAGCATCGCGATCACCGTGAACGCCCTCATCATGCTCGGCGCCGGGAGCTTCGCGGCGTTCCTCGCGCGGCGCCCCGCCTGGCAGCGCGCCCAGCGGTACTTCATGGGCTCCGTGCTCGCCGGGCTCGCCCTGCACGTCGGCCTCGACCGGTCCGGCACGGCCGTCGCCCGCCCGTAGCGCGGACGAGTCGGGGCCGGGGCCGCCCGCACGCCCGGCAGGCCGCGCGGCCGTTCCGCGGCCGACTCCGGGCCGGCGCCGCGCGGCCCGGGCCGTCCACGGGCGTCAGGACGCCCGAGGGACGCCCGCGCGCCGCAGCGCCGACAGACCCTCGCGCGCCGGGCCGGACCGCGCCGGCGCCCCGCTGCGCGCCTCGCCGGGGTCCGTCCCCGCCGCCGCGAACGCGAGCGCGCCGAGTACGGCGGCGGACGCCCGTCCCGACCGCCGCGACGCCGGCCGGGGAGCCGGGGTGACGGACGGGGAAACGGCCCCGGACGGGACCCTTCCGACAAGTTGATCACCCCGGGCGCGAGGACCGCCGCGGGCGCGATACGGTCGTGTCCTGAGGGGAACACGGGGGACGCGGTGAACCGGAGACCCGGCCGGTGCGTCATGACCGGAGGCGTGCCGCGCGGCGGCATGGACCTGCGATCATCGGCGGAGGTAGTTTGGGTCTCGCCGGCCCCGGTTGACCCCTCGGGTCATACCCGCGTAAGTTGCGGCGACCGTCGGTTGCGGCGACCGTGGCGAGCGCGGGCGGTGAGATGGACCGTGGTCGGGGGCGGGTCCCCGGCGTGGGTTGGTTGAAGGATGCGCGTGACGCGCGCGGCTCCCGCGGCGAGCGGAGGTCCGCGAGCGGCACGCCGAGGTAGGAGGCCGAGCCGATCGATGCCGAGCGTCTACTGCACGCAGTGCGGTCACGCCAACCCGGATGATGCCCGCTTCTGCTCCTACTGCGGCACCCCGCTGACGCGGAACGCGCCGCCCCCTCGCGAGTCGCCCGGCGAGTCCACGTCCACGATCTCCATCGGGGGGATCGAGGCGCTGGACGCCGACACGGGCGCCGAGGAACCGCCCGTCCCGTCCGACCAGATGGGCGTGGACGCGCTGCCTCCGGGCACCGCGCTGCTCGTGGTCAAGCGCGGCCCGAACGCCGGCAGCCGTTTCCTGCTCGACCAGGACCGCACCTCCTGCGGCCGGCACCCCGAGAGCGACATCTTCCTGGACGACGTCACCGTGTCCCGCAAGCACGCCGAGTTCCTCCGCCAGAACGGGCGGTTCTCCGTCCGCGACGTGGGCGCGCTCAACGGCACCTACGTCAACCGGCAGCGGATCGACCACACCGCCCTGGCGGGCGGCGACGAGGTCCAGATCGGCAAGTTCCGGCTGGTCTTCCTCACCAACCCGCAGCACGGCTGACCGGACCCCGGCGACCCCGAGGCGAACCGGACGCGGCCATGACGGGAGCACGATGGGAGGGGCCTTGAACGCGCAACCGGCCAGGTCCCTGATGACGATCGGGGACGTTCTCGGGCTGCTGCGGCCCGAGTTCCCCGACATCACCATCTCCAAGATCAGGTTTCTGGAGTCCGAGGGGCTGATCGAACCGCAGCGCAGCCCCTCGGGATACCGCAAGTTCGGAGCGGCCGACGTCGAACGCCTCCGGTTCGTCCTCACCGCCCAGCGCGACCACTACATGCCGCTGCGCGCCATCCGGCAGCACCTCGAGGCCCGCGACCGCGGCGAGCCGGCCCCGCCGCTCGGCGCCCGCCGCCCCGAACCGGACCGGAGCCGTCCCCGCACCCTCGTCGCCGCCGACGGGACCGCCGACACCGCCGCCGTCCGGCTCACCCGCCGCCAGCTCCTCGACGGCGCCGGGATCGACGAGGCGCTCCTCGCCCGGCTGGAGGAGTACGGGCTGGTCCGCCGGCGCGGCGCCCACTACGAGGCGGAGGCCCTCACCGTCGCCCGCGCCGCCGCCGCCCTCGGCGAGTACGGCTTCGAGGTGCGGCATCTGCGGGCCGTCAAGGCCGCCGCCGACCGCCAGGCCGGGCTCATCGAGCAGACCGTCGCGCCCCAGTTGCGCCGCCGCAGCCCGGACGCCCACGAGCAGGCCGCCGAGACCGCCCGCGAGATCGCCGCGCTGTCGGTGAAGCTGCACGCCGCGCTGCTGTCGGCGAGCCTCCGGGAAAGCCTCGACCACTGATCACCGCCGCCCGGCAGGATTTTGCCGCCCCCGGGGCGCGGCGTTCCGTCCGAACGTGGGTGTACGTTGGCTACAGGGCTCGGGGTTTCGGGCTCGGGTGGAATCGGTCCGGCCGCACGCGGACGATCGAGACAGCGAACGAGCAGGGAGCCGCAGTGAAGCAGATGGAGGTCGTCGGCGTCCGGGTCGAGATGCCCTCCAATCAGCCGATCGTCCTGTTGAAGGAGACGGAGGGCGAGCGCTACCTGCCCATCTGGATCGGGGCCGTCGAGGCCACGGCGATCGCCTTCGCCCAGCAGGGCGTGCTGCCCGCGCGCCCCCTCACCCACGACCTCTTCCGCGACGTCCTCGACGCGCTGAGCGTCCAGCTGAGCACCGTGAACATCACCGCGCTCCGCGAGGGGATCTTCTTCGCCGACCTGGTGTTCTCCAACGGCGTCGAGGTCAGCGCCCGCCCGTCCGACTCCATCGCGCTCGCCCTGCGCACCGGCGCCACCATCTTCGCCAGCGAGGACATCCTCGAGGAGGCCGGCGTCGCCATCCCGGACGAGCAGGAGGACGAGGTCGAGAAGTTCCGGGAGTTCCTCGACACCATCACCCCCGAGGACTTCGGCCGCGCCGGCTGAGCCCGGCCGCCGCCGTCGAGCCCGCCCGGCTCCGCTCGCCGGCGCGTCCTCGCGCGGGCCCGGGGCCCGATGCTGACCCGGGCTTCACGAACACGCTTAACGATCTTGAAAGACGCGGGGTCGTTTGCCGCGCGGGAGCGGGGTAGGTACGCCTGGGACAGGGGCGCCCGTGGGGAATGTCACTCCACGAGGTATATTCGAGATCTGACGTCATTGGTCGTGCATCGCCCTGGGAAGTGGCGGTTTCCGGGGGGCGTCCGGAAGGGTAGGACCGCAGTGGCGACGAAGGGTGCGCGGTTTGCCCACGTGAAGCCGGTTCATCCGGGCATGCGACGCGCCGACGGCGAACGTTGACCACACCCTGACCGGCACCTACCGTGCTGGTGGAACACCCGTGGTGTAATTCGTCAAACCCCCTTGACGGACCGGCACGGGATGATAGAAGCCGGAGGTCCGCGTGGCGGTGAGCAGCGGCGAGGGCAAGGCCACCCCCGACAGGCACGTCGCGTCCCGGCGTGCCGGAGAGCAGGGCCTGCTCTTCGACACGCGGGTGTCGGCTCCGCCGGAGGACGTCGGCTACCGCGGCCCGACGGCGTGCTCGGCGGCGGGCATCACCTACCGGCAACTGGACTACTGGGCCCGCACCAAGCTCGTCGAGCCCAGCGTCCGGTCGGCGCACGGATCCGGCAGCCAGCGGCTGTACAGCTTCCGCGACATCCTGGTCCTCAAGGTCGTGAAGCGGCTCCTCGACACGGGCGTGTCGCTGCAGCAGATCCGCACCGCCGTGACCCACCTGCGCGACCGCGGCGTCGAGGACCTCGCGCAGATCACGCTCATGAGCGACGGCGTCAGCGTCTACGAGTGCACCTCGCCCGACGAGGTCGTCGACCTCCTGCAGGGCGGCCAGGGCGTGTTCGGCATCGCGCTGGGACGGGTGTGGCAGGAGGTCGAGGGCAGTCTCGCCGAACTGCCCGCCGAACGGGCCGCCTCGGACGACCGCGGCGGCCACCCGCACGACGAGCTCGCCGACCGGCGGCGCGCCCGCCGCACCGGCTAGAGCGCCTCTTTGCGCTGGAGGTAGGCGAACGCCGCCCAGCCGGGCAGCACCGGCAGCCACAGCGTCAGCAGGCGGTAGAGCAGCACCGCCGACGCCGCGGTCTCCGCCGCCAGCCCCGAGATCGTCAGCGCCAGCGTCAGCGCCCCCTCCACGGCGCCGAGACCGCCGGGCGTCGGGACCGCCGAGCCCACCGCGTTGGCCGTCAGGAACACCACCACCACCGCCGTCCACGGCAGCGAACCGCCGAACGCGCGGATCGACGCGTCCAGGCAGAGCACGAAACCCACCGTCAGCAGAAGCGTGCCGCCCAGCCCGGTGAAGAGCTTGCGCGGCGACTGCAGGACGTCCACCAGCCGCGGCCCCACGCCCGAGAACATGCTCCGCAGCCGGGTGGTGACCACCCGCCGTACCCGCGGGATCGTCAGCGCCAGCCCCGTGACCAGCCCCAGCAGCAGCACCGCGATCACGACCGTGCGGGACGGCGCCAGGTCCTTCGTCGCGGTGCTCGTCGAACCGGTCAGGAAGCCGAACAGCACCAGCAGCAGGACGTGCACCACGAGCCCGACGAGCTGGGACGCGCCGACGCTCGCCACCGCCGGGCCCGGCCGGACGCCCGAGCGCTGCAGGTAACGGGTGTTGACCGCGACGCCGCCGACCGCCGCCGGCGCCACCAGCTTCACGAACGACGCCGCCACCTGCACCAGCACCGTCCGCCACAGCGGGAGCCGCTCGGGGACGAAGCCCATCAGCATGAACGCCGCCGCCAGGTAGGTCAGCGCCGCCGCGCCCAGCGCCACGCCCGCCCACCACCAGGACGCCCGCGCGACCAGCTGCATCAGGTCGATGCTGCCGAGCTGGGGGATGACGATGTACGCGGCGATCGACAGCGCCACCACGCTGAAGATCGTCCGCGGCCGGAACCGCTCCAGCCGGACGGGCGCGGCCTCCGACTCGGGCTTCAGCCGGACGATCTCGTCCCGGATGCGGGGCAGCAGGTCCCGGTCCCGCCGCACCGCCTGCCGCGTCGCCCGCGACAGCGCCACCCGCTGCAGCATCGGCACCGCCGCCGCCAGCGCCTCCTCGCCGAGCACCGGCACCGCCGTCCGCACGGCGCGCTCCGGCCCGGCCCGCAGCGCCAGGGTGGTGAGCAGCTGCGCCAGGTCCAGCCGCAGCGCCAGGTCACCGGCCGCGATCTCCCCGGACCACAGGTCGACCAGGTGGGCGGCGCCGTCGTCGCCGACCAGGACCGCGTCCTCCTCCAGCCTGCGGTGCGCCAGCCGGCCCTTCTGGAGCCTCCCGAACTGCCGCCACACGTCCGTGAGCAGCTCGTCGGTGATCTCCTCGGCGGGGACGTCCCGCAGCCGCCGCCCCGGCACGTGCTCGTACGCCAGCAGCGCCGCCTGCGTCCCCACCTCGAGCGTCCCGACCAGCCGCGGGGTCCGGGCGCCCGCCGCCGCGGCGGCGTACGCGGTGAGCGACTCCTGCTCCAGCGACCGGCGCAGCGACCGCAGCGTCCGCCCGGCCGTGCTGCGGCGCAGCCGCAGCATCCGCCACAGCCGGTACGGCAGCCCGGCGGTCTGCTGGTCGCGGTCCAGGACCCGCAGCTCCAGATGCCAGGCGCCGTGCGCGCCGCCGGGCGGCAGCGGGACCGCGTCCCCCTCGGCGGACGCCGGGGACAGCACGACGCCGTAGCGGCGCGCGTCCTCGCCGCCGTCCGCGGGATCGTCGAGCCGCGCCGCCCGCCGCGGGCACAGCCCCAGCCGCTCCAGCGCCGTCACCACCGTCATGCCCGTCGGTCGCGGGTTCGGGGTGCCGACCGCGTACAGGGTGCCGTGCCCGATCGCGCGGCCCAGGAAGTACGTCGCCGCGAGCGCCGACACCGAGGCGTAGGCGGCGGTCAGGCCGGTCAGCGCGGCCAGTCCGATCATGGACCAGGTGGCGGTCTGCCAGCGGGTCCGCCCGGCCATCCCGACCACGCTGACGAACGCGATCACGGGCGCGATGTCGGTGTGCACCGGGGCCGTGTCGGTGCCGCCCCAGATCAGCGAGTCCAGCACGCCGCCGGGCGCGGCCTGCACCACCAGGTCGTCCAGGGTGATCGTGACGGCGAACGCGATCATCGCGGCGAGCAGCGCGATGGCGACCCGCATGCCGTCCTTGTGGAACAGCCGCTCGACGGCGAACGCGATGGGCACGGCCAGCACGCCGAAGCTCGACGCCAGGGTGGCCAGCGCCAGCAGGAGCTCGGGCGCGTGGGCGGTGCCCTCGGCGATGTCGGTCTGGATGCCGTGCGTGGTCTGCTGCGCGAACGACACCAGCAGCATCACCACGGCGAGCCCGGCGCAGGACACCCCGAACCGGATGGCGTCGGACGGGCGGCGGATGCGGTCCGGCTGCGCGGGCTCGTCGACGGGCACGCCCGCGGAGGCGCCTCGCCTCGGGCGCACCGCGCCATCCTGCGTCTGCGTCACCCGTCGCCGTCCCGGCCGTCCGTCATCGTGATCAGCGTCCCAGAACGGGCCGCGCCCGGTCGAGCGGCGGACCCCCGTCCGGCCGTCGCTCCGTCCACCCGTCGCCCCTCGTCGTCCGTCCCGTCGCGTCCCCGGCGGGACGGTCATATCGTACTGTCCGGGGTACTCGCCGGTACGGCGCCGTCGCCGAGGTCACGGCGGTGAACGTCCCGTTACGGGGCCGGGACGATCGCCGGGCGCCGCGGTTGGGTAGGGTTTGTCCCGGACAGGCCGTCGACCCTGTGCGGGAGAGACCTCACGCAGCCGGCGTGGGGCGCCGAAGGGGCAACCTCCCCGGAACCTCTCAGGCAAAAGGACCGCTCGGGCGAGGCACCTCTGGAAAGCAGGCGTCGATCCCGGCGGATCGGGAACGGCGGCTCACCGAAGGGGAAACCCCGTGCGCGGGTGAAGCTCTCAGGTGCCGATGACAGAGGGGGAGACCGGCCGTCGGCCCGCGCGCCGGCGGTGGACCTGAGCGACCGCAGCTGCCAGGAGGCTCCTCCATGACCGCCCAGTTCTTCGCCCCCGTGGCCGCGCCGCAGCATCCCCGCGCCGCGTTCGCCGACCGGCACATCGGGCCGTCCGCGGCCGACCGCGACCGGATGCTGGCCGCCATCGGCTACTCGGGCGCGAAGGCGCTGATCGACGAGGCGGTCCCCGCCGCGATCCGCACCGCCCGCCCGCTCGACCTGCCGCCCGCGCTGAGCGAGACCGCCGCGCTCGACCGGCTCCGCGAGCTGGCCGCCCGCAACACCGTCCTCACCTCCATGATCGGCCTCGGCTACCACGGGACGATCACGCCGGGCGTGATCATGCGGAACGTCCTGGAGAACCCCGGCTGGTACACCGCGTACACCCCGTACCAGCCGGAGATCTCGCAGGGGCGCCTGGAGGCGCTGCTGAACTTCCAGACCGCCGTCGCCGACCTGACCGGGCTGCCGGTCGCGAACGCGTCCATGCTGGACGAGGGCACCGCCGCCGCCGAGGCGATGGCGCTCGCGCACCGGGCGTCCCGGCGCAAGGAGCCCGGCCGGTTCCTCGTGGACGCCGACGCGCTGCCGCAGACGATCGAGGTCGTCCGCACCCGGGCCGTCCCGCTCGGGATCGAGGTCGTGGTCGCCGACGTGTCCGGCGGGCTGCCCGACGGCGACTTCTTCGGCGTGCTGCTGCAGTACCCGGGCGCGTCCGGCGCCGTCCGCGACCTGGCGCCGCTGTCCGCGCAGGCGCACGAGCGGGGCGCGACGGTCGTCGTGGCCGCCGACCTGCTCGCGCTGACGCTGCTGCGCCCGCCGGGGGAGTCGGGCGCCGACATCGCCGTCGGGTCCGCGCAGCGGTTCGGCGTCCCGTACGGCTTCGGCGGCCCGCACGCCGGGTACATGTCGGTCGGCGACGACCTGCGGCGGCAGCTGCCGGGACGGCTCGTCGGCGTGTCCGTCGACGTCGACGGGGCGCCCGCCTACCGGCTCGCCCTGCAGACCCGCGAGCAGCACATCCGCCGCGAGAAGGCCACCAGCAACATCTGCACCGCGCAGGTCCTGCTCGCCGTGATGGCGAGCATGTACGCCGTCTACCACGGTCCCGAGGGGCTCGCCGCGATCGCGCAGCGCGCGCACCGCCGGGCCGCCGAGATCGCCGACGGTCTCCGCCGCGGCGGCGTCGAGGTCGTGCACGGCGCGTTCTTCGACACGGTCCTCGCCCGCGTCCCAGGCCGTGCCGCCGAGGTCGTCGCCGCGGCCCGCGAGCGCGGCGTCAACCTGCGGCAGGACGGTCCCGACCGGGTCGGCGTCGCCTGCGACGAGACGACGCTGCCCGAGCACGTCACCGCCGTCCTCGAGGCGTTCGGGGTCCCCGCCGGGGACGCCGGCGAGGTCGCCGGCGCGATCCCCGCCGACCTGCGCCGCGAGAGCCCCTACCTGACGCACCCGGTCTTCCACGCGCACCGCTCCGAGACCGCGATGCTGCGCTACCTGCGCCGCCTCCAGGACAAGGACATCGCCCTCGACCGGTCGATGATCCCGCTCGGCTCCTGCACGATGAAGCTCAACGCGACCGCCGAGATGGAGCCGATCACCTGGCCGGAGTTCGCGAACGTCCACCCGTTCGCCCCCGTCGACCAGGCCGCCGGCTACGTCGAGCTGATCGGGGAGCTGGAGGCGAACCTCGCCGAGATCACCGGGTACGCGAAGGTGTCGGTGCAGCCGAACGCCGGGTCGCAGGGCGAGCTGGCCGGGCTGCTCGCCATCCGCGGCTACCACGCGTCGCGCGGCGAGGAGCACCGCGACGTCTGCCTGATCCCGTCGTCCGCGCACGGCACCAACGCCGCGAGCGCCGTCATGGCCGGGATGCGCGTCGTCGTCGTCAAGTGCGACGAGGGCGGCAACGTGGCCCTGGACGACCTGCACGCCAAGATCGGCCGGCACGGCGACCGGCTCGCCGCGATCATGGTGACGTACCCGTCCACGCACGGCGTGTTCGAGGAGACGATCACCGAGGTGTGCGAGGCCGTGCACGCGGCGGGCGGCCAGGTGTACGTGGACGGCGCCAACCTCAACGCCCTCGTCGGGCTCGCCCGCCCCGGCGAGTTCGGCTCGGACGTCTCGCACCTCAACCTGCACAAGACGTTCTGCATCCCGCACGGCGGCGGCGGGCCGGGCGTCGGCCCGATCGGCGTCCGCGAGCACCTCGCGCCGTTCCTGCCGAACCATCCGCTGCGCCCGGAGGCCGGCCCGTCCGGCACGGGCGTCGGCCCGATCTCGGCGGCGCCGTGGGGCTCGGCGGGCATCCTGCCGATCTCGTGGGCGTACATCGCGATGATGGGCCCGGACGGGCTGCGCGCTGCCACCGAGGGCGCGATCATCGCCGCGAACTACCTCGCCGCGCGCCTCGCCCCGCACTACCCGATCCTCTACACGGGACGGAACGGCCTCGTCGCGCACGAGTGCATCGCCGACCTCCGCAAGATCACCAAGGAGACCGGGGTCACCGCCGAGGACGTCGCCAAGCGGCTCATCGACTACGGCTTCCACGCCCCGACCCTGTCGTTCCCGGTCGCCGGCACCCTGATGATCGAGCCGACCGAGAGCGAGGACCTCGCCGAGCTCGACCGGTTCTGCGACGCGATGATCGAGATCCGGCGGGAGATCCAGCGGGTCGCCGACGGCGGCTACGACCGCGAGGACAACCCGCTGAAGAACGCCCCGCACACCGCCGCGCAGCTCATCGCCGACGGCTGGAAGCACCCGTACACCCGGGAAGAGGCCGCGTACCCGCTGCCGGCGCTGCGCGAGGGCAAGTACTGGCCGCCCGTCCGCCGCATCGACCAGGCGTACGGCGACCGCAACCTCGTGTGCTCCTGCCCGCCGCCCGAGGAGTTCGAGGACTGACCGTTCCGCCCGTCCGGGACCCGCGGCGGCGACTGCTCCGGCAGGCGCCGCCGCGGGCCCGGCATCGGGCGAACACGCCCGAAGTCGCCGCAAAAGGTGACGGGTGTCGCCACGGGACGAAGCGCCGCCGGATCGCTAGGCTCGGTGCCGACCCCGACCCCCAGAGGGCAGAAGAAGACCGATGAGCGAGTCCCCGGATCCCGTACCCGCGGCCACCGATCCCGACGAGCGTGCGCCGGACCCGGCCCGGCTGCTCGAGGAGGCCCGCGACCTCGCCGAGCGCGGCGAGTCCGCCCGCGCCGCGGCCCTGTTCGACGAGGTGCTCGCCCTCGGCGACACCCCGCACCGGGCGCGGGCCGCGCTCGGGCTCGCGGCCGTCCTCGACGACGCCGGGGACACCGAGCGCGCCCGGGAGGCGGACCGGGCCGCCATCGCCACCGGCGACCCCGAGTACGGCCCGCGCGCCGCCTACCACCTGGCCCTCACCTACGAGCGGGCCGGGGAGCACGACCTCGCCGCGCCCGCCTGGCGCGTCGTCGTCGACTTCGGCAACCCCGCCTACCTGCCGCCCGCGCACCTCGCCCTCGCCCGGCTCGCCGACGACGCCGGCGACTTCGACGCCGCCCGCGGCCACTGGGAGGCCGTGCTGGCCACCGGCGATCCCGAGCACGGGCCGCCCGCCGCGCACGACCTCGCGCAGCGGCATCTCGAACGCGGCGACCCCGTCCGCGCGCAGCGCGTCCTGACCGCGGGCCTGAAGCTGATCGACCGGGCCGCCGCCCCGTACGCGCACGCCCGCCTCGCCGTCACCCTCGGCATCGCGTGCCTCGACCAGGCCGTCGCCGCGTTCGGCGCCGCCCTCGGCGGCCAGGGAGAGCCCGCCGACCCCGAGGCCGGGCCGCTCGCCACCGAGCTGCTCGCCCGCACCCTGCCGCTGCGCGGCCGCGACGCCGAGGCCCGCGAGGTGTGGCGCCGCGGCCTCGCCGATCCGGGGACGGCCGCGCAGGTGCGGGCCCGGCTCCGCCGCGACTTCGGCGGCGACGACGAGGACGCCGACCCCGCCGACCTGTGGTGGGAGCCCGTCGTGGAGCAGGCCGTCACCGACGGGACGCTCCCGGCGCTCGCCGGGGAGGCGTTCGGCGCGCTCGACCACATGTACGCGCTGCTCGCCGCCCGCCACGCGGGCGACCCGCGCGAGAGCCGTCCCGGGGAGGCCCGCGAGGTGCTCGGCCGCGCCCTGGACGTCCCGTCCGGCTACCCGTGGGGCCCGCTGCTGCGGGAGAGCTTCGCCGAGCGCCTCCGCCTGGCCGCCGACACCGCCGGCCCCGCCGACCGCTGACGCGCCGCGCACGCGCGGAGGGGCGGGGAGCCGCGCTCCCCGCCCCTCTCCGCCGTCGTGCCCGGGGTCAGGCGGACGCCTTCTCGCGCTCGGCGGCGAGCTGGAGCGCCACGTCGATGATCATGTCCTCCTGGCCGCCGACGTAGCCGGCCTCGCCGACCCGCTGCAGGATCTCGTGCGCGGGCACATCGTAGCGCTCCGCGGCCCGCTCCGCGTGCAGGAGGAAGCTCGAGTACACGCCCGCGTACCCCTGCGTGATCGCGCCCCGGTCGGCGAACGGCAGCCGGTGCAGGAACGGCTTGACGACGTCGTCGGCGGCGGCCATCACGCCCTGCACGTCCACGCCCGTCGGGACGCCGAGCCGCTCGAACGTCGGGACCAGCACCTCGGTGGGGGAGTTGCCCGCGCCCGCGCCGAGCGCGCACAGGGCGCCGTCGATCTGCAGCGCACCGTTCTGCTGCGCCAGCACCGAGTTCGCGACGCCCAGCGACAGGTTCTGGTGGCCGTGGAAACCGACCTGCGCCTCGTGCCCGATCTCCTTGACGAGCGCGCTGATCCGTTCCTGCGCGTCGCCGAGGACGAGCGCGCCCGCCGAGTCGACGACGTACACGCACTGGGCGCCGCCGTCCACCATGACGCGGGCCTGCTTCGCCAGCTCGTCCGGGCCGACCCGGTGCGACAGCATCAGGAACCCGACGGTCTCCATGCCGAGGTCGCGGGCGGCGGCGAAGTGCTGCAGCGACACGTCCGCCTCGGTGCAGTGCGTGGCGATGCGGGCGACCGACGCGCCCGCCCCGTGCGCCTTGCGCAGGTCCTCGACGGTGCCGAGGCCCGGCAGCATCAGCACCGCGATCTTCGCCCGGACGGCCTCGTCCACGGCGGCCGAGACGAGCTTGATGTCGTCCTCGAGCGAGAAGCCGTAGTTGAACGACGACCCGCCGAGCCCGTCGCCGTGCGTCACCTCGATGACCTCGACGCCCGCGCCGTCCAGCGCGTGGACGACGCCGCGGACCTGCTCCTCGGTGAAGCGGTGCGCCATCGCGTGGCTGCCGTCCCGCAGCGTCGAGTCGGTGATCCGGATCTTCTGCGGCGTTTCGGCCGGGGCCTGCGGAGTCGTCATGATGCCACCTTCCTGCGCGCGAGCTGCTCGCCGACCCGGGCGGCGGCCGCCGTCATGATGTCGAGGTTGCCGGCCCAGGGCGGCAGGTAGTCGCCGTTGCCCTTGACCTCCAGGAACACCGCCACGCGGGCCATCCCGTTCCAGATGTCGCGGGGCTCGTCGAACTGCGGTTCGGCCCGCAGCGTGTAGCCGGGCACGTACTCGGCGACGTGCGCGACCATCTTCTCGACGGACGCCGCGATCGCGTCGGTGTCGGCGTCCGCGGGGATGGCGCAGAACACCGTGTCCCGCATGATCATCGGCGGGTCGACCGGGTTCAGGATGATGATCGCCTTGCCGCGCTCGGCGCCGCCGACCCGCTCGATCGCACCGGCCGTCGTCACCGTGAACTCGTCGATGTTCGCGCGCGTCCCCGGCCCGGCCGAGCGGGACGCGATCGACGCGACGATCTCCGCGTACGGCACCGGGACGACGGACGACACCGCGTGCACGATCGGGATCGTCGCCTGCCCGCCGCACGTGATCATGTTGAGGTTCGGGACGTCCGCCAGCGAGTCCAGGTTCACCGGCGGGCACACGTACGGGCCCGTCGCGGCAGGCGTCAGGTCGATCGCGGTGATCCCGGCCTCTTCGTAGCGCGGCGCGTTCGCCAGGTGCGCCTTGGCGGACGTCGCCTCGAAGACCAGGTCGGGGAGCGTCGGCTGCTTCAGCAGCCAGTCCACGCCCTCCGCCGACGCCGGGACGCCCATCTTGCGGGCGCGCTCCAGGCCGTCGGACCCCGGGTCCACCCCGATCATCGAGTGGACCTCGATCAGGTCGCTGCGCAGCAGCTTGACGAGCAGGTCGGTGCCGATGTTGCCCGGCCCGACGATCGCGGCGCTGAGCTTGCTCACGTTCTCTCCTCTCCTGTGGGGAGACGATTCCCCAGGCCCCCGGGCTCCGCGGCGACCGGACCCCGGTCGCCGCGCTCCTCACGTCCGGTCATCGGGCCCTCCGAACCGGGCGGTGACGGAACCCACTCCGGCGAACGTGGCGGTCATGGTGTCGCCCGGCGCGACCGGGACCATCGCGGTGATCGAGCCGGGCAGCACCACGTGCCCCGGCTCGAGCGACCCGCCGCTCTCGCCGAGCACGTTCGCCAGCCACACCAGCGCGTTGATCGGCGAGCCCAGCACGGCGCCGCCCGCGCCCGTGTCGATCAGGTTCCCGTTGCGGTGCAGCAGGCAGCCCATCAGCGCGAGGTCGAGACCGTCCAGCCGGACGGGCCGGGTCCCGAGCACGACGCCGCCGCTGGACGCGTTGTCGGCGATCGTGTCCGGCAGCTTGATCTTCCAGTCCGCGATGCGGGAGTCGATGACCTCCAGCGCGGGCAGCACGTACTCGACGGCGCCGACGGCGTCCGCCGCGGTCACCCCGGGACCGGCCAGGGGACGCCCGAGGACGAACGCGACCTCCGGCTCCACGCGCGGCTGCAGGAACCGGCTGCGCTCGATGGCGTCGTTCTCCGGGAGGAACATCGAGTCCAGCAGGACGCCGGAGTCGGGGTAGTTCACGCCGAGCTGCCGCTGCATCGCCGCCGAGGTCAGCCCGACCTTGTGGCCCTTGACGCGCGCCCCCGCGTCCGTCCACGTCTTCACCTGCACCGCCTGGACGGCGTAGGCGTCGGCGATGGACATGTCGGGGTACTCCTGCGTCAGGGGGGAGATGGGGGTGCCGGTGGCGTACGCGTCCAGCAGCGCGCCCGCGGCCTTCTCCACCGAACCGGGGTCCATGGCCGTCCTTTCGTCGTTATGGCGGTTCCGAGCCTGCCCGCGGGGACGGCGGTGCGGCAACGCGGGCGTCCCGCACGGTGGGACGCTTCTCCTAAAGTGGGGTGATGCCGTCCGATGACAGTTTTCTCCGGCGCGTCGTCGCGGTGCTGACCGCGTTCCGCGCGGACGACGACGGCCTCGGCGCGGCGGAGCTCGCCCGCCGCAGCGGCCTGCCCAAGTCGACGGCGCACCGCATCGCCCTCGACCTCGTCGAGGCCGGCCTCCTCGAACGCCAGGGCCCCCGGGTCCGGCTCGGGCTGCGGCTGTTCGAGATCGGGCAGCGGGTGCCGCGCCAGCGGGTGCTGCGCGACGCCGCCGTCCCGTACATGTCGGACCTGCGGGAGGCGACCCGGCAGACCGTCCACCTCGCGGTCCTGGAGGGCGCCGAGGTCGTCTACGTGGAGATCCTCGGCTCCCCGGGCGGCCCGCCGATGCCGTCGAAGGTCGGCGGCCGGCTCCCCGCGCACGTCACCGGCGTCGGCAAGGCGATCCTGGCGTTCTCCCCGCCGGAGGTGGTGCAGACCGTCGTGGACGCCGGGCTGGTCCGCGCCACCGGCCGCAGCGTCGCCGCGCCCGGCCTGCTCGCCCGCGAGCTCGAGCGCATCCGCGCGGAGGGCGTCGCCTACGACCGCGAGGAGTCCGGCAACGGGATCGTGTGCGCCGCCAGCCCCGTCCTCGGCGCGGACGGCGAGGCGATCGGCGCCCTGTCGGTGTCGGGCTGGTCCACCGGGATGCGGCTCGCCGCGGTCGCCCCGGCCGTCCACACCGCCGCGCTCACCCTCTCCCGCACGCTGGGCGAGGCGCCCCGCTGACGGCCGCTCTCACCCGACGCCCTCCGGAGCGCCCGCGTCCCCCGGCTCCCGGGGCAGGTGGCGGGCGAGGAGCTGCGCGAGGTGCTCGCCCGTCCGGCCGGCGAGGAAATCGAGCTGGGTGCGGCAGCTGAACCCGTCGGCGAGGACGACGTCGCCGTCGGCGGCGTCGCGGACGGCGGGCAGCAGCCGGTGCCCGGCGACCGCGACGGACACGTCGTGGTGGCCCTTCTCGACGCCGAAGTTCCCGGCGAGCCCGCAGCAGCCGCCGATCCCGCGCACGTCGGCGCCCGCGTCCCGCAGCAGCGCCGCGTCCGGCCGCCAGCCCATGACGGCGTGGTGGTGGCAGTGCGGCTGCGCGACCCCGGACACGCCCGACAGGTCCGGCGGCGTCCAGTCGCCGGTCTCGGCCAGCAGCTCGGCGAGCGTGCGGGTCGCGGCGGCCACCTCCCGCGCGGCCGCCGCGTCCACCCCCTCGAGCAGCTCCTCGGCGTCCGCGCGGAGCACGCCCGTGCAGGACGGCTCCATCCCGACGACCCTCGCGCCGCGCCGGACGTGCGGCAGCAGCGCCCGGACGGTGCGGCGCGCCTGCGCGCGGGCGCCGTCGAGCTGCCCGGTGGAGATCCACGTGATGCCGCAGCACACGGGCCGCCCGGTCACGGTGACGCGGTACCCGGCGTCCTCCAGCACCCGCACGGTCGCCTTCCCGACGTCGGGCGCGAACGCGTCGGTGAAGGTGTCCACGAACAGGACGACGTCGCCGTGGCGGCCCTCGGGCGACACGTGCGAGGAGAACCAGCGGCGGAACGTCACCGGCGCGAGCTCCGGCAGCGTCCGGCGCCGGTCGATCCCGGCGGCCCACGCCACCAGGGGCCGCAGCGCCTTCGACCGCATCGCGGCGTTCGCGGGACGGATCGTCGCGGGGGCGCGCGCGGCCAGGCGCGTCCACCGGGGCAGCCACCCCAGCGCGTAGTGCGCGCGCGGGCGGATCCTGCGGCGGTACCGCTGGTACAGGGCCTCGGCCTTGTAGGAGGCCATGTCGATCCCGGTCGGGCAGTCGGACGCGCATCCCTTGCAGGACAGGCACAGGTCCAGAACCTCGTGCAGGGCCTCCGAGCGCCACCCGTCCGGCCCCAGCTTCCCGGACACCACTTCTTGCAGGACCCGCGCGCGCCCCCGCGTCGAGTCCTTCTCCTCCCGGGTCGCGACATAGGACGGGCACATCACGCCACCCGCACCCGTGTTGTCCGCCCGGCACTTGCCGATGCCGGTGCAGCGGTGGACGGCCCGCGACAGGTCGCCGCGGTCGTCGCGGTAGGCCAGGCCGAGCGGCAGGTCCCGGCGGGTCGCCCGCGGCACCCGCGCCGCCCGCAGGTCGGCGTCGACCGGCGCGGGGCGCACGATGATGCCCGGGTTGAGGACGCCGTCCGGGTCGAACAGGTCCTTGACGTCCGCGCACAGCGCCAGGGCCTCGCCGGAGTACATGTGGGGGAGCAGCTCGCCGCGCGCCCGCCCGTCGCCGTGCTCCCCGGACATCGTGCCGCCGTGCCGGGCCGCCAGCGCGGCGGCGTCGTGCAGGAAGTCGCGGAACACCCGGGTGCCGCCGGCGCGGCCGAGCGGGAAGTCGATGCGCACGTGCACGCAGCCGTCGCCGAAGTGCCCGTACGGGACGCCCGTCAGCCCGTGCTCGCCGAGCAGCGCCTCGAACTCCCGCAGGTAGACGCCCAGCCGCTCCGGCGGGACGGCCGCGTCCTCCCAGCCCGCGTGCGCCTGCTCCCCGTCCGGGGTGCGGGCGACGAGGCCCGAGCCGTCCTCGCGGATCCGCCACAGCGCGTCCGCCAGCGCCATGTCGTCGACGAGCATCGAGCCGGTGCAGGCCGCGTCGGCGACGACCCGCGCCGCCGTGTCCCGCAGCGCGCCCGCGTCCGGCCCGGCGAGTTCCACCAGCAGCCACCCCGAGCCCTTCGGCAGCCCGGGCACGGCGCCGGGCCCCCGCCGTTCCGCCACCACGCCCGTGATCCGCGAGTCCAGGCCCTCGCAGGCGACCGGCCCGTGCGGCAGGATCCCCGGGACGGCGTCGGCGGCCTCGGCCATCGACCCGTACCCCAGCACGACCAGCAGCCGGTGCTCCGGTTCGCGCACCATCCGCAGCCGCGCCGCCAGGGTCAGCGCGAGGGTGCCCTCGCTGCCGACCAGGGCGCGCGCCACGTCGAAGCGCCGCTCCGGCAGCAGATGCTCCAGCGAGTACGCCGACACCTGCCGCCCGAACCGCCCGAACTCCGTCCGGATCAGCGCCAGGCGGTCGGCGGTGAGGGACCGCAGCCGCTCCAGCAGCGGGCTCTCCAGGTCCGCGGCCGCCGCGCCGCCCGGCACGTCGCCGATCCGCAGCCGCTCGCCGGTCCCCGTCACGACGTCGAGTCCCAGGACGTTGTCGCTGGTGCGGCCGTAGCCCAGCGCCCGCGACCCGCACGCGTTGTTGCCGATCATCCCGCCCAGCGTCGCCCGCGTCCGCGTCGACGGATCCGGCCCGAACCGCAGCCCGTGCGCGCCCGCGATCTCGTGCAGCCGCGCCTGGACGATGCCCGGTTCGACCAGCGCCGTCCCCGCGTCCGGATCGACCTCCAGCACCCGGTTCAGATGCCGGGAGACGTCGGCCACGACGCCCGGCCCGACCGCGTTGCCCGCGATCGACGTGCCGCCGCCGCGCATCGTCAGCGGCACCCCGAACTCCCGGCACACCGCCAGCGCCGCCGGCAGCTCGCCCGCCTCCCGCGGGGTCACCACCACCTGCGGTGGCACCCGGTACAGGGACGCGTCGGACGAGTACATCGCGCGGGCGAGCGCGGAGTCGTCCACTCCGGACACCCCGGCCCGCCGCAGCGCCGCGGCCAGGTCACGCTGAGCAGCCAATGTCGGTTCCGCCTCCCGTTCCGGGTCGCCCCGTGCCTGCACGTCCTGCGGAAACGGTATCGCCGCGGCGGGTGGTTACTTCCAGCCGCGCCGGGAAGATCTTCCTCCGTTCCAGGGGCGGGGCGAACAGAGGGAGCGCGGAACGTGACCGGTATGCGGCGGGCCATGACGATGCTGGTCGTCGCGACGGTCGGGTTCGTCGTCAACTTCTGGGCGTGGTCGCTGCTGAGCCCGCTCGGCCCCCGGTTCCAGGACGTCCTGGACCTGTCGTCCTTCGAGCAGGCGCTGCTGGTGGCTGTCCCGGTGGTGGTGGGGTCGCTCGGCCGGATCCCCGTGGGCGCGCTCACCGACCGGTACGGCGGCCGGGTGATGTTCCCGCTGGTGTCGCTCGTGACGATCGCGCCGCTGCTGTACCTCGGGCTCGCCGGGCACTCATCGCTGGCGGCACTGCTGGTGGGCGGGTTCTTCCTGGGTGTGGGCGGGACGGCGTTCGCGGTGGGGGTCCCGTTCGTGAACGCGTGGTTCCCGCCGGAGCGCCGCGGCCTGGCGCTGGGCCTGTTCGGCGCGGGCATGGGCGGCACCGCGATCAGCGCGCTGACCACGGTCAAGGAGGTCGACGAGTTCGGGATCGAGTTCCCGTTCGTCCTCACCGCGATCCTGCTGGCGGTCTACGCCGTCGTGGCCTGGCTGGTGCTACGGGACGCCCCCGGACGCACCGTCCCCGACCAGCCGTTCGCCCGCCGGCTCGGCGAGACCGCCCGGATGGGCGTCACCTGGCAGGCGTCGGCGCTGTACGCGGTGACGTTCGGCGGGTACGTGGCGTTCTCGGTGTACCTGCCGACCTACCTCAAGACGCAGTACGGCCTGGAGCAGGGCGACGCGGCGAACCGGATGGCGGGCTTCGTGCTGCTCGCGGTGATCATGCGTCCGGTCGGCGGCTGGCTGTCGGACCGGTTCGGCGCCGTGCGGGTGCTCGCGATGGCCCTCGCCGTCGTGACCGTCGCCGCCGTCGTGCAGGCGTTCGCGCCGCCCCTGATCCCGCTCGGCACGATCGCGTTCCTGGTGATGGCGATGGCGCTCGGCGCGGGCAGCGGCGCGACGTTCGCGCTGGTGTCGCAACTCGCGCCCGCGAACAAGGTCGGGGCGGTCACCGGCGTGGTCGGCGCGGCGGGCGGCCTGGGCGGGTTCGTCCCGCCGCTGGTCATGGGCGGGCTCTACGGCGCCTTCGGGAACTACGCCGTCGGGCTGCTGCTCCTCGCGGCCGTCGCGGGCGCCTCGGCGATCTTCACCGTCACGTCGGTGCAACGTGCGGTGGCGCATCGTGGGACGCGGCCCGTCCAGACATAGCCGAACGCAGCCGACGGAGGGGAACGCAACGGTGAACGCGCGCAACGGCCGGTCCGGCCTGGACGGCCCCCTGGAAGACGCCCTCGTGCGGACCCGCCGGTTCTTCACCCGGGCGGAGGTGTCGCCCGATCTGCGGACGCTGACGCGGAAGGGGGGCCGGAGCGCGGATGCGTTCTATCGGGATCGGTGGTCGCACGACAAGGTGGTGCGGTCGACGCACGGGGTGAATTGCACGGGGTCGTGTTCGTGGAAGGTGTACGTCAAGGACGGGATCATCACGTGGGAGGCGCAGCAGACGGATTATCCGTCGGTGGGGGCGGATCGTCCGGAGTACGAGCCGCGGGGGTGTCCGCGGGGTGCGTCGTTTTCTTGGTACACGTATTCGCCGACGCGGGTGCGGTATCCGTACGTGCGGGGTGTGCTGCTGGAGTTGTTCCGGGAGGCGCGTGCGCGGACGGGTGATCCGGTGGCGGCGTGGCGGGAGATCGTGTCGGATCCGGTGCGGGCGCGGCGGTACAAGGGCGCGCGGGGTCGGGGTGGTCTGGTGCGGGCGTCGTGGGACGAGGCGGTGGAGATGATCGCCGCGGCGCATGTTCACACGATCGCGGAGTTCGGGCCGGATCGGGTGGCGGGTTTTTCGCCGATTCCGGCGATGTCGATGGTGTCGCATGCGGCGGGGTCGCGGTTCGTGTCGTTGATCGGCGGGACGATGCTGTCGTTTTACGACTGGTATGCGGATCTGCCGGTGGCGTCGCCGCAGGTGTTCGGGGATCAGACCGATGTTCCGGAGTCGGGTGACTGGTGGGACGCGGGTTATCTGGTGATGTGGGGTTCGAATCTGCCGGTGACGCGGACTCCGGACGCGCATTGGATGGCCGAGGCGCGGTATCGGGGGCAGAAGGTCGTGGCGGTGTCGCCGGATTACGCCGACAACGTCAAGTTCGCCGACGAGTGGCTGCCCGCGCAGCCGGGCACCGATGGGGCTTTGGCGATGGCCATGGGCCATGTGGTGTTGAAGGAGTTCTTCGTCGACCGGCAGGTCCCGTATTTCGTCGATTACGTCAAGAAGTACAGCGACCTGCCGTTCCTCGTCCGCCTCGACCGGGACGGTGACGGTCCCTGGCGTCCCGGGAAGTTCCTCACCGCCGCGGACCTGCCCGGCGCCGAGGCCGGGTCGGAGAACGCGGCGTTCAAGACCGTGATGATGGACGCCGCGACCGGACGGCCGTTCGTGCCGAACGGGTCGCTCGGCTTCCGGTTCGGCGACGCGGGCGAGGGCAGGTGGAACCTGGACCTCGGCGAGGCCGACCCGCTGCTGTCGGTCGCGGACGTTCCCGACGGCGGCATCGGCGGCGACGCCGTCGAGGTCGAGCTGCCCCGCTTCGACGTGCCCGACGGCTCGCCCGGCACGCTGCGGCGGGGGATCCCCGTGCGTTCGGTGGGCGGCCACCTGGTCACGACCGTCTATGACCTGATGTTGGCGCAGTACGGGGTGGGGCGTGCGGGTCTGCCGGGTTCGTGGCCGTCGGGGTACGACGATGTGTCGGAGCCGGGGACGCCGGGGTGGCAGGAGGAGATCACCGGGGTGCCGGCGCAGGCGGCGGCGCGGATCGGGCGGGAGTTCGCCGCCAACGCCGAGGAGACCCGCGGCCGTTCGATGATCATCATGGGTGCGGGGACGAACCACTGGTTCCATTCCGACACGATCTATCGGACGTTCTTGGCGTTGACGACGCTGACGGGTTGCCAGGGCGTCAACGGCGGCGGCTGGGCCCACTACGTCGGCCAGGAGAAATGCCGACCTGTGACCGGCTGGACGCAGTTGGCGATGGGCCTCGACTGGTCCCGTCCCGCTCGCCAGATGATCGGCACGGCGTGGTTCTACCTGCACACCGACCAGTTCCGCTACGACCCGTTCGGCGCCGATACCCTGTCCGCCACGACCGGTGCGGGGACGCTGGCGGGACGCTCGACGGCCGATGTGATCGCGCAGTCCGCGCGGCTGGGCTGGATGCCGTCCTACCCGACGTTCGACCGCAACCCACTGGACCTCGCCGACGAGGCCGAGGCCGCCGGACGGCCCGTGGCGGACCACGTCGTCGAGGAGTTGAAGGCCGGACGCCTCAAGTTCGCCTGCGACGACCCCGACGCCCCGGAGAACTTCCCCCGGATCCTGACGGTGTGGCGGTCGAACCTGCTGGGGTCGTCGGCGAAGGGCAACGAGTACTTCCTCAAGCACCTGCTCGGCGCCGAGTCGTCCCTCCGCGCCGACGAGGCCGGCCCGGACGCCCGGCCGAAGGAGGTGGTGTGGCGGGACGAGGCCCCGGCCGGGAAGCTCGACCTGCTGCTGTCCCTCGACTTCCGGATGACCAGTACGACCGTCTACTCCGACATCGTGCTCCCGGCCGCGACCTGGTACGAGAAGCACGACCTCAACACGACCGACATGCACCCGTTCGTGCACTCGTTCAATCCCGCGATCGCCCCGCCCTGGCAGACCCGCAGCGACTGGGCCGCCTTCCAGGCCATCGGCGCCGCATTCTCCACGCTCGCCGAACGGCATCTCGGCGTCCGGACGGACGTCGTCGCGGCGCCGCTGCTGCACGACACGCCCGACGAGATGGCGACGCCGCACGGCCGGGTCGCCGACTGGGCCAAGGGCGAGTGCGAGCCGATCCCCGGCGTCACCATGCCCAAACTCGTCACCGTCGAGCGCGACTACCCGGCCGTCGGGGCGAAGATGGGCGCGCTCGGCCCGCTCGTGGAACGCCTCGGCGCCACCACGAAGGGCGTCACGTTCCACCCCGACCGCGAGGTCGCCTACCTGCGCGACAAGAACGGCGCCGTGCGCGGTGGGCCGGCGGACGGTCGTCCGTCGTTGCGGCGGGACGTGCACGCCTGCGAGGCGATCCTGGCGTTGTCGGGCACGACGAACGGTCGTCTGGCGACCGAGGGGTTCCGGGCGCTGGAGCGGCGGACGGGGACGGGGCTGGCGGATTTGGCGGCCGAGCACGAGGGCACGCAGATCACGTTCGCCGACACCCAGGCGCGTCCGGTGCCGGTGATCACTTCGCCGGAGTGGTCGGGGTCGGAGAGCGGCGGCCGCCGCTATTCGCCCTTCACCGTCAACGTCGAGCGGCTCAAGCCCTGGCACACGCTGACGGGGCGGCAGCACTTCTACCTCGACCACGACTGGATGGCCGAACTCGGCGAGCAGTTGCCCGTCTTCCGTCCTCCGCTCAATATGCACGCGCTTTTCGGTGAGCCTCGGCCGGGTGAGACCGGTGAACTGGGGCTGGCCGTCCGGTATCTCACACCACATAACAAGTGGTCGATTCATTCGGAGTACCAGGACAACCTGTTCATGCTGTCGCTGTCGCGCGGGGGCCCGACGATATGGATGAGCGGGGTGGACGCCGCCAAGATCGGTGTCCGTGACAACGACTGGATCGAGGCCGTCAATCGCAACGGTGTGGTCGTGGCCCGCGCGGTGGTTTCCCACCGGATGCCCGAAGGCACCGTGTACATGTACCACGCCCAAGACCGGCTCATCGACGTTCCGATCGCCGAGACGTCCGGTCGCCGCGGCGGCATCCACAATTCCCTGACCCGTCTGCTGATCAAGCCGAGCCACCTCATCGGTGGGTATGCGCAGTTGTCGTTCGCGTTCAACTATCTCGGCCCGACCGGCAATCAGCGTGACGAGGTGACGGTGATCCGGCGCCGTTCGCAGGAGGTGACGTACTAGTCATGCGTGTGATGGCGCAGATGTCGATGGTGATGAACCTCGACAAGTGCATCGGGTGCCACACCTGCTCGGTCACCTGCAAGCAGGCCTGGACCAACCGCAGCGGTGTCGAATACGTGTGGTTCAACAACGTCGAGACCCGCCCCGGGCAGGGCTACCCCCGCCGCTACGAAGACCAAGAGAAATGGCGCGGCGGCTGGACCCTCAACAAACGCGGACGGCTCACGCTGAAGGCGGGCGGGCGGCTGCGGAAGCTGGTGACGATCTTTTCGAACCCGAAGCTGCCGGGGATCGACGATTACTACGAGCCGTGGACCTACGACTACGAGACCCTCACCAACGCGCCGCTGCAAGAGAATTCGCCGGTCGCGCGGCCGAAGTCGCTGCTGTCCGGTAAGGACATGAAGGTGTCGTGGTCGGCGAACTGGGACGACGATTTGGGCGGCTCGCTCGAGCACGGTGACCGCGATGTCGTCCTCGCTCAGATCTCCGACAAGGTGAAGATGGAGTTCGACAAGACCTTCATGTTCTACCTGCCCCGGATCTGCGAGCACTGCCTCAACCCCAGCTGCGCCGCCTCCTGCCCCTCCGGCGCCATCTACAAACGCACCGAAGACGGCATCGTCCTGGTCGACCAGGACCGCTGCCGCGGCTGGCGCATGTGCGTCTCCGGCTGCCCCTACAAGAAGGTCTACTTCAACCACCGCACCGGCAAAGCCGAAAAGTGCACCTTCTGCTTCCCCCGCACCGAAGTCGGCATCCCCACCGTCTGCTCCGAAACCTGCGTCGGACGCCTGCGCTACATCGGCCTGGTCCTCTACGACGCCGACCGGGTCCTGGAAGCAGCCTCGACACCCGACGACACCGGCCTGTACGAAGCGCAACGCAACGTCTTCCTCGACCCCAACGACCCGCAGGTCATCCGCGCGGCCGAACGCGACGGGATCCCCGCCGACTGGATCGAAGCAGCCCAACGGTCCCCGGTGTACGCGTTGATCAGCACCTACCGGGTGGCGTTGCCGCTGCATCCGGAGTACCGGACCATGCCGATGGTCTGGTACATCCCGCCGCTGTCACCGGTCGTGGACGTCGTCCGCGACACCGGCCACGACGCCGAGAACGCCACGAACCTGTTCGGCGCCATCGACGCCCTGCGCATCCCCGTCGAATACCTCGCCGAACTGTTCACCGCCGGCGACACCGCACCCGTCGACGCCGTCCTGCACCGCCTGGCCGCCATGCGCGCCTACATGCGCGACATCAACCTCGGCCGCGACCCCGACCCCACCATCCCCCACAGCGTCGGCATGACCGGCGAAACCATGTACGACATGTACCGGCTGCTGGCCCTCGCCAAATACGACGAGCGGTACGTCATCCCGCCCGCACACGCCGAACAAGCCCACAACCTCGAAGAACTCGCCACCGAATGCGCCCTGGACTACGAAGGCGGACCCGGAATGGGCGGTGCGGGGCTCGGCGGCGGCTCGGGCCCGTTCGGGGAGGCGTCCGGCGGGGCAGCTCCGATCGCGGTTGAGAATTTCCACATGCTGCGGCAGCGCCAGACCGCCGACAGTCCGGTCGATCCGGCCGACAAGCGCAAGCGCGTCAACCTCCTCAACTGGGACGGCAAGGGCGCTCCCGCCGGGCTCTTCCCGCCCCGCGAGGGCGGTCAGGGCCCGGGGGACGGGAATCCGCCCGCCGACTCCGGCGCCGCCGAGACGGAGCCGAAACCGTGAGGCGCCCGGGGTTCGGACGGCCGGGGACGCCCGGGTGGCGCGACACCCAGCTCGTCACGGTCTGGCAGGCGGCGTCGCTGCTGCTCGGCTATCCGGACGAGGAACTGCTCGCCCGGCGCCCGCTGCTGCGCCGCGCCGCCGCGAGCGTGCCCGCCGCCGCCGGGGCGCGCCTCGGCGCGGTCCTCGACCACCTGGACGCGACGCCGCTGCGCGACCTGCAGGCCGACTACGTCGCCACGTTCGACCACCGCAGGCGCTGCTGCCTCTACCTGACGTACTACGTGCACGGGGACACCCGGAAGCGGGGCATGGCCCTGCTGCGGTTCAAGCACGCCTACCGGGCGGCCGGTCTGGAACTCGACGACGGGGAACTGCCGGACCATCTCGCGGTCGTGCTGGAGTTCGCCGCCACCGGCGACCTCGCCCAGGGACGACGCCTCCTCCTCGAACACCGCGCCGGCCTCGAACTCCTCCGCCTCGCCCTCACCGAGACGGAATCGCCCTGGACGGGCGTGCTCGACGCGGTGTCGGCGACGCTGCCGCCGCTCACCGGCCGCGACCGCGACGCGGTCGCGCGGCTCGTCGCCCAGGGCCCGCCCGAGGAGGAGGTCGGCCTCGCGCCCTACGGGACGGACGCCCCGGCCAGCGGGCCCGTCCTGCTACCGGATCCCGTGGTTCCCGGAGGAGCCCCATGAACAGTCTCGCCGCGCACGACGCCGAACCGGGCGTGGACGCCGTCCTGCTGTGGGTCGCCCTGCCGTACGTCGCCCTGGCGATCTTCATCCTGGGGCACGTGTGGCGGTACCGCTACGACAAGTTCGGCTGGACGACCCGCTCGTCGCAGCTCTACGAGAGCGGGCTGCTGCGCATCGGCAGCCCGCTGTTCCACTTCGGCGTCCTGGTCGTGCTGGTGGGCCACATCGGCGGGCTGCTCATTCCGGAGAGCTGGACGGACGCCGCCGGGGTGAGCGAGACGGCGTACCACGTGATCGCGGTGGTGCTCGGCACCATCGCCGGGGTGTGCACGCTCGCGGGCCTGGCGATCCTCGTCTACCGCCGCCGGACGGTCGGACCCGTCTTCTCCGTGACGACCCGCAACGACAAGCTGATGTACGCGGTGCTGACCAGCACGATCCTGCTGGGGCTGGCGGCGACGGTCGTCGCGAACATCGTCGAGGGCGGCTACAACTACCGCACGACCGTCTCGCC
This sequence comes from Actinomadura sediminis, assembly GCF_042675525.1. NCBI lineage: Bacteria > Bacillati > Actinomycetota > Actinomycetes > Streptosporangiales > Thermomonosporaceae > Actinomadura > Actinomadura sediminis. Next base: position 5,676 of record NZ_JBHTJA010000077.1, on the reverse strand, counting down.
GTGGTTCCGGTCGATCTTCTACTTCCAGCCCGACCCGGACCTGATGACGGGCGTGCCGATCCTGTTCCAGCTCCACGCGCTCAGCGCGCTCCTGCTGTTCTCGATCTGGCCCTTCACCCGCCTGGTGCACATGCTCACCGCCCCCGTCGGCTACCTCACCCGCCCCTACATCGTCTACCGCAGCCGGGACGAGCAACTGGGGGCGCTCCCACCCCGCCGGGGATGGGAGCGCGTGGGCTGATCCGGCTCAGCGGATCCAGAGGTCGGGGCCGAACACCTCGTAGTGGACGCGCTCGTCCGAGACGCCCGCGTCCAGCAGGCCGCGCCGCGTCTCCCGCAGGAACGGCAGCGGCCCGCACATGAAGACCCGGGCCTTCGGCGGCAGGTCGAGCGCGGCGACGTCGAGCAGCCCGTGCCGGACGTCCTCGCCGCCGGCGGCGTCGCCGGGCTCCTCGTACCAGGTGACCTGCCGGAACCCGGGGATCCGGCGGCCCGCGTCCGCGATCTGCGCGCGCAGCGCGTGCGCGTCGGGGGAGCGGTCGGCGTGGACGGCCAGGACGGGCCGGCCGGTGCCCGCGTCCGCGAGCCGGTCGATCATCGCGGCGGCGGGGGTGATGCCGATGCCCGCGCTGATCAGGACGAGCGGGTCCTCCTCGTCCGGCAGGACGACGTCGCCGAACGGCGCCGACACCTCCAGTTCGGTCCCGGGCGCCGCGTGCTCGAACAGGTACGTCGACACGGCGCCGTCGGGGGCGCCGTCCGTCCCGCGCACCCGGCGGAGCGTGATCTGCGCGGTGCCGTCGGCGGTCGCGCGGGAGAGCGTGTACTGGCGCGGCTGCCGCAGCCCGTCCGGCAGGGTGACGGCGACGCTCACGTACTGGCCGGGCCGGTGCGCGGGCACGGGGCCGCCGTCGGCGGGCGCCAGCACGAGCGAGATCACGTCCCGCGCCTCGTCCCGGCGCTCCACGACCCGCCACGTCCGGTACGGCGCCGCCGGGTCGCACGCCGCCTCCTGGTAGAGCCGCGCCTCCTCGGCGATCAGCAGCGTCGCGAACAGCCAGTACACCTCCGACCAGGCCGCGTGCACCTCCGGGGTGACCGCGTCGCCGAGCACCTCGGCCACCGCCTCGAGCAGGTGGCGCCCGACGATCGTGTACTGCTCCGGCCGGATGCCGAGCGAGGCGTGCTTGTGCGCGATCCGCGACATGATCTGCTGGAAGGGGACGCCGGAGTCGGGCGTCACCAGGTGCTCCGCGAACGCGGCCACCGAGCCCGCGAGCGCCTGCCGCTGCTCGCCGTTGGCCTGGTTGCCCTGGTTGAACAGGTTCCGCAGCTCCGGGTGCGCGGCGAACATCGCGTCGTAGAACGTGCCGGTGATCTCGACACCGTGGGCGGCGACCGCGGGCAGCGTGGCCCGGACCGTCTCGGCGTGGTCGGACGACAGCATCATCAGCCTTCCTCTGGGGGCGTTCCCGCCGCGTCCGGGACGGACGGGGCGGGCGGCGCCAGGGACAACAGGAGCGGTTCGGCGGGGTCGGTCACCAGATCGCGCAGGCGGACGCCGTCCAGCGATGCCAGGAACGCCTCCTGCGCCGCCCGCAGCGCGCCGCGCAGCCGGCAGCCCCCGCGCAGCGGGCACGGCGGGCTGTCGCAGTCGACGACCTCGCCGGGGCCCTCCAGGGCCCGGACGATCGCGCCGACCGTCGCCTCGCGGGCGCCGGGCGCGAGCACGACGCCGCCGCCGCGCCCCCGGGCCGTCTCGACGAACCCGTGCCGCCGCAGCCGCTGCACGATCTTCGCCATGTGCTGCGGCGGCACGCTCAGCCGGTCGGCCAGCTCGGCGGCGGACCGGCGGTCGGTCCCCGCGCCGAGCGACATCAGGACGCGCAGGCCCAGGTCGGTCGACTGAGTCAGGTGCATGGTCACGAGCCTAGAGTCAAATAGGAATTGAAAAGTCCGATTTATCCTGTGCGTCGCGCCACACCCGGCCCCGGACGGGGCGCAGCGCGCGTGGGCGGTAGCGTTCCGGGAGAAAGATCGTCCAGGTCAACGGCCGCGTGGCACCCGGCGCGGCCGCCTCGCCCCGGGAGGCCCCTGTGCTCAGCGTCACGCTCGCCGACGTCCGGCTGTTCCTGCACGTGCTCGCCGCGACCGTGTGGGTCGGCGGGCAGATCGTGCTCGGCGCGCTCGTCCCCGCGCTGCGCGGCTTCGACGGCGTCACCAAGGTCGCCGCGCGCCGCTTCAACCTGATCGCGTGGCCCGCGTTCGGCGTCCTCGTCCTCACCGGGATCTGGAACATGACGTCCGGCGAGATGAGCGACGAGGCCCAGATGACCCTGAACGTCAAGATGGCGTTCGTCCTGCTGTCGGGCGTCGCGGCGTTCCTGCACGCGCGGGCGACGTCCAAGGCGGGGCTCGCGGCGTGGGGCGCCCTGGGTGCGGTGGGCGCGCTCGTCGCGCTGTTCTTCGGCGTCCAGCTGGGCTGACGCCGCTCGACGGGTCTTGAGTAGTTAACACTCCTGGTGTTAACTACTCCCCTGTCATCCGAGGCTGCGGAGCACCTCCCGGCGTCCGGACGGAGGAGCGGCATGAGCGAACGCACCCGGCGGGGCCCCTCCCTGCGCCAGGACGCCATCGCCGAGACCGTGCTCGCGCAGGGCTCGGCCACGGCCGCCGAGTTCGCCGAGCGGTTCGGGGTCAGCCTGATGACGATCCACCGCGACCTCGACGAACTCGAGCGGCAGGGGATCGTCCGCAAGTTCCGCGGCGGCGTCACCGCCCAGCGCTCCGGCGTCTTCGAGAGCAGCGTCGGGTACCGGGGGCGGGCGCAGCGCGACGAGAAGGAGGCCATCGCCGACCGGGCGATGGACCTCGTCGAGCCCGGCATGGCGATCATGCTGGACGACTCCACGACGGCCCTCGCGGTCGCGCGGCGGCTCAAGGACGCCGGCCCGCTGACGGTCGTCACGAACTTCCTGGACGGGCTGAACCTGCTGGCGCCCGTGCAGGGCGTCAGGCTCATCGCGCTCGGCGGCGACTACGACCCCCTGCACAACTCGTTCATGGGCGTCTCGTGCGTCGAGGCGATCGAGGCGCTGCAGGTGGACCTGTGCTTCGTGTCCACCTCGGCGATCTCCAACGGCAACGCCTGCCACCAGGAGCAGCACGTGGTGGTGGTGAAGCGCGCGATGCTGCGCAGCGCCGCCCGCAACGTGCTCCTGGTGGACCACACGAAGCTGGGGCGGACCGCGCTGCACCGGGTCGCGCCGCTCGGCGACTTCGAGCGGGTCGTCGTCGACGACGGCGCGTCCGCGGAGGCGCTCGACGAGCTCGACCGGCACAACGTGCGCTACGAGGTGGCGGCGCGCCGCCGGTGACCGCCGCGCCCGGCGGTGCGGGGGCCGCCCTTCCGCGGGCGCGTCCCGACGCTGTTCTTCGCACGACCGGTATGGACCTGTGACCTGCGGCTTCGCCGCCGGCCGCCGTCGAATTCACGTTTTTGAGTGTTAATTAACATACGAGTATTGACACTTCTAACGTTGTTGGTGTTACGTTCTCCTCGCGGCGGCCCGATCGTTCCGGCCGGACGGCCACCGCACCCGGCTCAGTCGCCCTTCATCACGGGCGTGGCACCGAGGAGAACCCCCAGTGAAGACCAACCCCCTCAGGACGGCCGCCGCGATCGGCGCGGCGCTGGCCGTGCTCGCCCCCGCCGCCGGCTGCGCGTCGCAGAGCTCCGGATCCTCCGGCGGCGGCGGTGACGCCGCGAAGATCGCGTTCCTCATGCCGGACCTCGCCTCGACCCGCTACGAGCTGTACGACGCGCCGCTGTTCAAGGCGAAGATGAAGGAGCTGTGCGGCGGCTGCTCCGTGCTCTACCAGAACGCCGACTCCGACGCGGCGAAGCAGCAGCAGCAGGCCACCTCCGCGCTCGCCCAGGGCGTCTCGGTGATCGTCATCGACCCGGTCGACTCGGCCGCCGCCGCGTCGATCGTCCGGATGGCGCAGTCCCGCGACGTCGAGGTGATCGCCTACGACCGCCCGATCCCCAAGGCGAAGTCCGACTACTACGTCTCGTTCGACAACGAGAAGATCGGCGCGATGATCGGCAAGTCGCTCGTCGACCACCTCAAGGCCGAGGACGCCGAGGGCGGGATCCTCCAGGTGAACGGCTCGCCGACCGACGCCGCCGCGGGCCTCATCAAGAAGGGCGTCCACGGCTCGGTCGACGGCGGCGGGTTCGAGCTGCTCGCCGAGTACGACACGCCCGGCTGGCAGCCCAGCAAGGCCCAGGAGTGGGTCAGCGGGCAGATCAGCAAGTTCCGGGGGAAGATCGCGGGCGTCGTCGCCGCCAACGACGGGACGGCCGGCGGCACCATCGCCGCGTTCAAGGCCGCGGGCGAGGACGTGCCCCCGGTGACCGGCAACGACGCCGAACTCGCCGCCGCGCAGCGCATCATCAAGGGCGACCAGTACAACACCATCTCCAAGCCGATCAAGACGGTGGCCGAGGCCGCCGCGGTCGCCGCCCACCAGTTCGTCCGGGGCGAGACCCCCAAGGGCAACACCACCCTCTTCGACACCCCCTCCGAGCTGTTCACCCCGACCGTCGTCACCCGGGAGAACATCAAGGAGGTCCTGTTCGGCCCGGGCGGGCCGCTGAAGGCCGCCGAGGCGTGCACCGCCGAGTACAAGGCCGAGTGCGCCGAACTCGGCATCCAGTAGGCCGGCCGCTCCCGTTCGAAGGTTCGCCATGTCACCATCGCCCACCCCCACCCGCGCGGCCGCCGCCGGCGCGGCGGGCCCCCTGCTGTCGCTGCGCGGGATCAGCAAGTCGTTCGGCGCGGTCGCCGCTCTCACCGACGTCTCCCTGGACGTCTCCGCCGGCGAGGTCGTCGCCCTGGTCGGCGACAACGGCGCCGGGAAGTCCACGCTCGTGAAGGTCCTGTCCGGGGTGCACCGCCCGGACGCGGGCACCATCACGTTCGAGTCGCGGGAGGTGACCGTCCCCACCCCCGCCGCCGCGCAGCAGCTCGGCATCGCCACCGTCTTCCAGGACCTGGCGCTGTGCGAGAACCTCAACGTCATCGAGAACCTGTTCCTCGGCCGCGAGCTGCGCGCGCTCCGCCTCGACGACGTCCGGATGGAGGTCCGGGCCCGGGAACTGCTGGCGCAGCTCTCCGCGAAGATCCCGGCGGTGGAGGTGCCGGTCGCCGCGCTGTCGGGCGGCCAGCGGCAGACCGTCGCGATCGCCCGCTCGCTGCTCGGCGACCCGAAGATCATCATCCTGGACGAGCCGACCGCCGCGCTCGGCGTCGCGCAGACCGCCGAGGTGCTGAACCTCATCGAACGGCTCCGCGAGCGCGGCCACGGCGTCATCATGATCAGCCACAACATGGCCGACGTGCAGGCCGTCGCCGACACCGTCGCGGTGCTGCGCCTCGGCCGCAACAACGGCGTGTTCGACGCCCGGACCGCGTCCGGCGAGGAGCTCGTCGCCGCGATCACCGGCGCCGGCGACAACGTGGTGGCGCGCCGCACCGCCGCCCGCGCCGCGTCCCGCGCCGCCGCCGCGGCCGGGACGGGAGACGAGGGGACCGACGATGAGTGACACCACCACCCGCAGCGCCGCCCCGGCGGCGACCGCGAGGACGGCCGCACCGGCCGGGACGCCCG
>NZ_JBHTJA010000076.1:0-33005 GCF_042675525.1 Actinomadura sediminis | reverse complement strand
GCCCGCGACGCCGCCGGACCCGAGCGCGCGGGCGCGTCCGCCGAGGCGTCCGCCGTCCGGGAGGGACCGGCCGGCGCGGGTGCGGACGGCGACGCGGCGGGCGCTCCGATCGCCGGTTCGCCCGCCGGCCGCGAGGGAGTGGACCGCGCGGACGGTGACGTGCCGGGTAGTGCGGCCATCCGTCTGCCCGGGGGCGGGGAGCCCGGGCGGGCGCCCGCGGTCGTCGCGCTCGACTCGGTCGGCGACGCCGAGCCGCTGGCCGAACCCGTCGCAGTGCGCCCGGAGCAGGTCGCGTACGTGCTGTTCACGTCGGGTTCGACGGGCGAGCCGAAGGGCGTCGAGGTGTCGCACGGCGCCGCGATGAACACCATCGGCGACCTCGTCGAACGCTTCGGCATGGGCCCGGACGACGTCACGCTCGCGGTGTCCGCGCTCGACTTCGACCTGTCGGTGTTCGACCTGTTCGCCGCGTGGACGGCGGGCGGCGCGGTCGCCGTGCCGCGCGAGGACGAGCGGCGCGACCCCGCCCGCTGGGCCGGGCTGGCCCGCCGCTGGTCGGTGACCGTGCTGAACTGCGTGCCGTCGGTGCTGGAGATGCTGCTGCGCGCCGGTTCCGCGGCCGAGCCGCCCGCGCCCGCGCTGCGGCTGGTGCTGCTCGGCGGCGACTGGGTGGGGACGCATCTGCCCGCGCTGCTGCGCGAGACCGCGCCGGACGCCCGGTTCGTCGCGCTCGGCGGGACGACCGAGACCGCGATCCACTCCACCGTGCAGGAGGTCGCGGGCGACGTCCCCGCCGACTGGACGGCCGTCCCGTACGGGGTGCCGCTGCGCGGCGTCGCCTGCCGGGTCGTGGACGAACGCGGCCGCGACCGTCCGGACTGGGCGGCGGGCGAACTGTGGATCGGCGGCGCGGGCGTCGCCGACGGCTACGCGGGCGACCCGGAGCGGACCGCCGACCGGTTCGTCACCGCCGAGGGCGTCCGCTGGTACCGGACCGGCGACCTGGCCCGCTACCGGCCGGACGGGACGATCGAGTTCCTCGGCCGCCGCGACCACCAGGTGAAGGTCCGCGGCTTCCGGATCGAGCTGGGCGAGGTCGAGGCGGCGCTGCGCGACCACCCGTCCGTCGGGCGGGCCGTGGCGTTCGTCGCCGAAGGCCGGCTGGCCGCCGCGGTCGTCCCGCAGGACGGGCCGGGCGGCGGGCTGGACCGCGACGCGGTCCTCGCGCGCGCCCAGGAGCTGCTGCCGCCGCACATGGTGCCCGAGCTGCTCGTCGCGCTGGACGAGCCGCCGCTCACCGCCAACGGCAAGGTCGACCGGAACGCGCTCGCCGCGGCGGCCGCGGCCGAGGCGGGACGGGCCGGCGCGGCGGACGCCGAACCCGGGACCGCCCTGGAGAAGGTGCTGGCCCGGATCGTCGCCGAGGTGCTGGGAAGGGAGCGCGTCGGCGCGGACGCCGACTTCTTCGCCCTCGGCGGCGACTCCGTTCTCGCCACGACCGTCGTCGCCCGGCTCCGCGAGGCCCTCGACACCGGCGCGCTGCCGGTGCGGGTGCTGTTCGCCGAGCGGACGGTGGCGCGTGTGTGCCGCCGGTTCGCCGAACTGGAGGAGACGCCCGGACGTCTGGAGGCGGTCGCCGCGATCTGGCTCGAGGTCGAGGCGCTGTCCGAGGAGGAGATCGCCGCCCGCCTCGGGTGACGCGGGCGGTGGGGGATCAGCGGGGCTCGGGCCCGGCGTCGATCGCGACGCCGGGGTCGGGCCCCGCGCCCTTGCCCGCGTCCCCGTCGCCGTCCCCGTCCGTGTCGGGGCCGGCTCCGGGGCCGAGCGTCGCGGTGCGCAGACCGGTGAGGGTGAGCGCGAGCACGAGGGCGAGGACCGCGCTGACCGTCCCGTACACCACGATGGCGGCGCCGGGCGCCAGGTAGCGGCCGAGCGCGCCCGCGCCGATGGCGCCGACGGCCTCGCCGCCGGTCTCCTGCGCCGCCCACAGCGCGTTGACGCGGCCGAGGTGGGACGCGGGCGTGTGCGTCTGGATGAGCCCGTACCGCAGGATCTCCTCGACCGACGCGACGAACCCGTACCCGAACAGGATCGCGACGGCGAGCGCGGGGTGCCGGGCGAGGCCGAGGCAGGCGAGCGCGGCGAACCCGGCCACGGACGCCGTCAGCAGCGCGAGGCCCGGCCGCCGCGACCGTCCCGCCCACCCGCTGGTGACGGACGCCAGCACCGCGCCGCAGGCGGGCGCCGCGTACAGCAGCCCGACGGTCGTGGGCCCGCCGTCCAGGGCGTGCTCGGCGAACGCCGGCATCAGCACGGGGATGCCGCCCGCGACCATGAACAGCAGCCCGAGCAGCATCAGCGACCCGACGACGCGATGGGTGGCGACGAAGTGCAGCCCGGAGCCGATGGCGCGCAGCGGGTTCCGCTCGGCGGCCTCCCCGTCCGGCGCGGGCGGCAGGGCGGGGAGCCGGGTGAGCAGCGTGACGGTGCCGAGGGTGCCGAGGGCGGCCGCCGCGTAGTTCCAGCCGACGCCGAACGCCGACACCACCAGCCCGCCGAGGGCGGGCGACAGCATCGACCCGAGCCGGACGGTCAGCGCGTTCAGCGCGCCCGCCGCGACGAGCTTGTCGGGACGGACGAGCGCGGGCGTCGCGGCGAGCAGCGCGGTGACGCTGACGCCCGTCGCGAAGCCGTCCCACGCGGCGAGCACGTAGAGCGCGGCGAGGGACGGCGACGGCAGGAACGCGTTCACGGTGAGCAGCACGAACCCGGCCCCGGCGAACAGCCGCGCCCGCACCATCAGCCGCCGCCGGTCGTGCCGGTCGGCGAGCACGCCGCCCCACAGGAACCCGGCGAGCAGCGCGAACCCCTCCGCGGCCGACACCGCGCCGACGTGCACCGTCGAGCCGGTCATGGCGTAGACCTGCACGGGCAGGGCGACCGCGAGCATGCCGATCCCGAAGACCGAGACGGTGCGGGCGATGAACACGTCGCGGAACGGCCTGCTGTCGCGCAGGGGGCCGATGTCCATGGCCAGGCGCCTGAACGTTTCCCGGAGCATCGTCGGGGTTCTCCTCGCGAGGGGGAATAGCTAAGGTAAGCCTAGCCTTAGTTGGTCTTGAGAAAGAGGGCTCTGCCGTGCAGCGCGTGCTGATGAACGGAAAGATCCACCGTGCGACTGTGACACAGGCGGATCTGCACTATGTCGGGTCGCTGACGATCGACGCGGAGCTGATGGCCGCCGCCGACATCGTGGAGGGCGAACAGGTCCACGTCGTCGACATCACCAACGGGTCCCGGCTCGTCACCTACGCCATCACCGGGGAGGCGGGGAGCGGGGTGATCGGCGTCAACGGCGCCGCCGCCCGCCTCGTACAGCCCGGTGACATGGTCATCATCATCACCTACGCGTCGGTGGAGGACGCCGACCGCGACGCGCACCGGCCGCGCGTCGTGCACGTGGACGGCGCCAACCGCATCGTCGCGCTCGGCGACGACGCGGCCGAACCCGTCCCGGGGGCGCCGACCGCCGGACGCGACGCGCAGTTCGCCGGGCGGTGAGCGCGGTGGCCGACGCGAACCCGCGACCCGAGCCGGCCCCGGACGGCTTCACCCCCTGGCCGAAGGACCTCGAGGAGCGCTACATCGCCGAGGGGTACTGGGGCGACCGCGTCCTCGGCGACGTCCTGAACCGCGACGTCCTGCGCGACGACCCGGACCGCACCGCGCTCGTCGCCGGTGACGAGCGGCTCTCGTACGCCGAGCTGGACCGGCGCGCCGACCGCGCCGCCGCCGGATGGCTGCGGCTCGGCGTCCGCCCCGGCGACCGCGTCGTCGTGCAGCTCCCCAACTCCGCCGGGTTCGTCGTGACGTTCCTGGCGCTCGTGCGGATCGGCGCCGTGCCCGTCCTCGCGCTGCCCGCCCACCGGGAGAGCGAGATCGGATACCTGTGCGAGCTGGCGGAGGCCCGCGCGTACGTCGCCGCCGACCGGGCGGCCGGCGGCGACGGCGCGTTCGACTACCGGGTCATGGCCCGCACGCTGCCGGTCGAGCACGTCGTCATCGAGGGGGACGCCGAGGAGTTCACCGCCCTCGCCGACCTGGACGCCGACCCGGTCGAGATCGCACGGCCGGATCCGGCCGGCGTGGGGGTGTTCCTGCTCTCGGGCGGCACCACCGGGCTGCCGAAGCTGATCCCGCGGACGCATCGCGACTACGTCTACAACCTGGAGGCCAGCGCCGAGGTGTGCGGCTTCGGCCGCGACACCGTCTACCTCGTCGTCCTCCCGGCCGCGCACAACTTCGCGCTCGCCTGCCCCGGCGTCCTCGGCGTGTTCGCGGCGGGCGGGACGGCCGTGCTCGCGCCGTCCGGCTCGCCGGACGAGGCGTTCCCGCTCATCGAACGCGAGCGCGCGACCGTCTGCGCCGTCGTCCCGCCGATCGCGCTGCTGTGGCTGGACGCCGTGTCGTGGGCCGAGGAGGACGTGTCGTCCCTCGAACTCCTCCAGGTCGGCGGCGCCAAGTTCGCGGCCGAACGGGCCGCCGAGGTCCCGGAGACGCTCGGCTGCCGCGTCCAGCAGGTGTTCGGGATGGCGGAGGGGCTGCTCAACTACACGCGGCTCGACGACCCCCGCGACCTCGTCGAGCGGACCCAGGGACGTCCGCTGTCCCCGGCGGACGAGGTCCGCGTCGTGGACGCCGACGGCGCCGATGTCGCGCCCGGCGAGGTGGGCGAGCTGCTCACCCGCGGCCCGTACACGCTGCGCGGCTACTACCGCGCGCCCGAGCACAACGCGCGCTCGTTCACCCCCGACGGCTTCTACCGCACCGGTGACCTCGTCCGCCGCCTCCCGTCCGGGCACCTGATCGTGGAGGGCCGCGAGAAGGACCAGATCAACCGGGGCGGCGACAAGGTCTCCGCCGAGGAGCTGGAGAGCCACCTGCTCGCCCACCCGGCCGTGCACGACGCCGCCGTCGTCGGCGTCCCCGACGCGATGATGGGGGAGCGGACGTGCGCGTTCCTCGTCGTCCGCGGCACCGCGCCGGCGCTCGCCGAGATCAAGGACTTCCTGCGGCAGCGCGGCCTCGCCGCCTACAAGTGGCCCGACCGGATCGAGACCGTCGACACGTTCCCCCGCACCCCCGTCGGCAAGATCAGCAAGAAGGAGCTGGCCGCCCGCCTCGCCTGAACCCGGCGTGGAAACGGCGTGCCGCCCGCCCCGCGACGCGGGACGGGCGGCGCGCCCTCTCGCCGGGCCTACCGGGCGAGCGGGACGACGTGCGGCGCGATGCTCGACAGCTTCTCGCACGTCTCCTCGTACTCGCGCTCCGGCGTCGAGCCGCTGACGATCCCCGCGCCCGCCCGCAGCCAGGCCCGTCCGTCCCGGTTGTAGAGGGCCCGCAGGACGAGCGCCGAGTCGAGCGCCCCGTCGTGCGACACCGCGAGGACCGCGCCCGCGTAGAGCCCGCGCCGTTCCTCCAGCCCGCCGATCGCCTCGACCGCCGCCGGCTTCGGGATGCCCGACGCCGTCACCCCCGGGAACAGCGCGTCCAGCGCGTCCCAGCAGGTGCGGCCCGGCGCGAGCACGCCGCTCACGCTCGACCCGAGATGCTGCACGCTGCCCCGCTCCTTCACCGTCATGAACCCGGTGACCCGGACGCTGTCCGGCGCGCACACCCCGTCCAGCTCCTCCTGCGACGTGCGGACCGACACCGCGTGCTCGAAGATCTCCTTCGGGTCGCTCTCCAGTTCCCGCCGCGTCCGGGCGTCCGCGTCCGTGCCGCGCCCGAACGCGCGCGTCCCGGCGAGCGGCTGCGTCATCACGGTGCCGTCCGCCTCGACGCTCGCGAGCACCTCGGGACTGAACCCGGTCGCCTGGAAGCCGCCGAGATCGAGCAGGAACGACCGCGCGGGGGTGTTGGCGGCACGCCCCCGCACATAGGTCGCGACCGTGTCCACGGGGTAAGGAACGTCCACCCTGCGGGACACGATCACCTTCTGGTAGCGGCCCGCGCCGATGTCGGCCACGGCCCGCGCCACCCGCTCCCGGTACGCGTCCCCGCCGGCCCGCACGTCCACCGGGGACGCCGCCGCGGGCGGCGCCGCGCCGCCCGCCGCGAGCAGCTTCACGACCCGCTCGACCTCGTCGGCGTCGCCGCCGGTGATGTGCGCGCGCCCGTCCCGCACCCGCACCTCGACGCGCGGGACGACCAGGTGCGCGAGCCGCCCGCCGGGCCGCTCCGCGGCGGAACCGTCGCGCCGCTCCGCGGCAGAATCGTCGCGCCGCTCCGCGGCGAATTCGAACGCGATCCATCCGTACGCGTTCCACACCGGCAGCGGCGCCGCCGCGAACGCCTCCCTCAGCGCGTCCGCCGGACGCCCCGTCCACGGCCCGGACCGCGGTTCCGCGCCCGGCCACCGGGTGCGGACCTCGCCGTCCTCCAGGATCACCTCGCCGAGCGTGCCGCCCGCGAACGTCCACGAGCCGGGGCGCTCGTAGACCACGTGGTCGCCGAACAGCCCGGAACCGGCCAGCCCGGCCATCAGGGCCAGGGGGTCGGCGGTGCTCTCCACGACCGTTTCCGTGGGCTCTTCATACGTGACACCGATGGACAAGGCAGCCAACTCCCTTTCGCCGGGCCGGGGGAAACCCAAGAACTTAGGCAAGGCGAGCCTAACCTTGTGCGATTTTCATAGGCAAGGCTAACCTAACCGGCGGTGGTGAAGCCGACAACGAAAGAGTTGAGCGTGCAGGAGCAGCAGACCAGTCTCGGTGACACGGCGGCCCGGCGACGCGAACTGATGCGGCGGATGATGGCGCAGGCGGGCCTCGGCCCGGACGCCGCCCGGCTCGCCCCGCGGGGACACGACGGGCCCGCCCCCCTGTCCCACGCGCAGCAGAGCATGTGGCTGCACCATCGGACGTTCCCGGACAGCGCCGCCTACAACGTCTGCCTCCTCGTCCGCCTGGACGGCGCCCTCGACACCGGCGCGCTGGAGCGGGCCCTCCGCGCCCTGATCCGCCGCCACGCGATCCTCCGCACCGTCTACCGCGACGCCCCCGCCGGCCCGAACGGCGCGTCGGCCGGGCCGCCCGATGACCCCTCCACGGGCGACCCGGACGACCTCGGGGCCGTGCAGGTCGTGACGGACGACGACTCGCTCGACCTCGCGCCCGCCGAGTGCGCCGACGCGGACGCGCGGGCGGCGGAACTGGCGGCGCGGCCGTTCGACCTGCGCGCCGAGCGGCCGATCCGGCTGGAGCTGCTGCGGCTCGGCCCGGACCGGCACGCGCTCGTCCTGGTCGTCCACCACATCGCGTGGGACGGCATGACGTGGGGTTCGCTGTCGCGCGACCTGTCGGCGCTCTACCGCGCGGCCGTCACCGGGGAACCCGACGGGCTGCCGGCGCTCGACGTCCAGTACGCCGACTTCGCCGAGTGGGAGCGGAAGCGGCCCGTCGCCGAGGACGACCTGGCCTTCTGGCGCGCGCCGCTCGACCCGCCGCCCGCACCGGACGGTCTGCCCGCCGACCGGCCGCGCGGCGCGACCGCGTCCGAGCGCGGCGGGCGCCGGGCCCGGCGGTTCGGCGACGGCGTCACCGCGGGGATGCGCGAGCTCGCCGCCGAGGAGAACCTCACCCCGTACATGGTGATGCTGACGGCGTACGCGGCCCTGCTGCACCGGTACACGGGCGCGGACGACGTGGCGATCGGGTCGGCGGTGATGAACCGGGAGCACGCCGAGGTCGAGCGGCTCGTCGGCAACTTCGGCAACACGCTGGTGCTGCGCGCGGACCTGTCGGGCGGGCCCACGTTCCGGGAGGCGCTGCGCCGCGTGGGACGGACGTGCGCCGACGCGTTCGCGCACCAGGCGGCGCCCTACGACCGCATCGTGCGGGAGCTGCGGCCCGCGCGGGCGCGCGGCCGGTCCCCGTTCTTCGACACGATGCTGCTGTTCCTCGCCCAGGAGATCGGCGAGCTCGACCTGCCGGGCGTGACGTCGAGCTGGACGCACGTCCACAACGGCACCACCCACTTCGACCTGTCGCTGGAGGCGTTCGTCCGCCCGCAGGGCATGACGGTCGAGGCGACGTTCCGCCGCGAGCTGTTCGACGACGCGCGCATCGACGCGCTCCTCGCCCACCTGGAGACGCTCCTCGGCGACGCGCTCGCCGACCCCGACCGGCCGCTCGGCGCGCTGGAGCTGATGGGCGACGCCGAACGCGCCCGCATCGACGCCGCCAACGCCACGGACGCGCCGCCCCCGGACACGGACGTCGTGGAGCTGTTCGCCGCGCAGGCCGCACGGACGCCCGCCGCGACGGCCGTCGAGGCCCGCGGCGGCTCCCTCACCTACGCCGAGCTGGACCGGCGGTCGTCCGCGCTCGCGGCGGCGCTGCGGGCGCGCGGCGCCGGACCCGGGACCGTCGTGGCGCTCGCGCTGCCGCGCACGCCCGACCTGGTCGCGGCCCTGCTCGGGGTGCTCAAGACGGGCGCCGCGTACCTGCCGCTCGACCTCGGGCACCCGCCCGGGCGCCTCGCGTACATGCTCGGCGACGCCCGTCCCGTCTGCGCGGTCGTCACGCCCGAGACCGCCGGCCTGCTGCCGGACGGCACCGCCACGTTCGTCCTCGACGGCCCGCTGGACGACGTCCCGTTCACGGCGGTCCCCGTTCGCGGCGACGACCTCGCGTACGTCATCTACACGTCCGGGTCGACGGGGCGGCCCAAGGGCGTGGCGATCCCGCACCGCGCCCTCGCGAACTTCCTCCTCGACACGCGCGACCGGCTCCGCCTCACCCCGGACGACCGGCTCGTCGCCGTCACGACGATCGCGTTCGACATCGCCGCGCTCGAGCTGTACGCACCGCTGATCGACGGCGCGACCGTGGTGCTCGCCGGCCGCGACGACGTCCGCGACCCGGCCCGGCTCGCCCGGCTGCTGCGGGACGCCACGATCGTGCAGGGCACGCCCTCGCTGCTGGGCACGCTCGACCCGGCGGCGTTCGAGGGCCTGCGGGTGCTCGTCGGCGGGGAGGCGCTGCCGCCCGCGCTCGCCGCGTCCCTCGCGGACACGGCCGCGCTCGCCACGAACATGTACGGCCCGACCGAGGCGACGATCTGGGCGACCGCCGCCGACCTGCCCTCGTCCGGCATCGGCGTCCCGTTCCGCAACACCCGCGCGCACGTCCTGGACGCGCGCCTGCGCCCGGTGCCGATCGGCGTGCCCGGCGAGCTGTACCTCGCGGGCGAGCAGCTCGCGCGCGGCTACGTGAACCGTCCGGACCTGACGGCCGAGCGGTTCGTCGCCGACCCGTTCGGCCCGCCCGGGTCCCGCATGTACCGGACGGGCGACCTGGCGCGCCGCCGCCGCGACGGGTCCATCGAGTACCTCGGCCGCACCGACGACCAGGTGAAGATCCGCGGGTTCCGGATCGAGCCCGCCGAGGCGCAGGCCGTGCTCGCGGCCCGGCCGGGCGTCGAGCAGGCGGCCGTCGTGGTCCGCGAGGACCGGCCGGGCGAGCCCCGCCTCGTCGGCTACTACGTCGGCGACGCGGACCCCGGCGACCTGCGCGCGGCGCTCGCCGCCGCGCTGCCCGACCACATGGCGCCGTCCGCGCTCGTGCCGCTGGACGCGCTGCCCCGCACCGTGAACGGCAAGCTGGACCGGGCCGCGCTGCCCGCGCCGGAGGCGGACGTCTCCGGCCGGGCGCCGCGGGACGCCCGCGAGGCCGCGCTGTGCGCGATCTTCGCGGGGCTGCTCGGCCTCGACCGGGTCGGCATCGACGACGACTTCTTCGCGCTCGGCGGGCACTCGCTGCTGGCCGCCCGCGTCGCCGCGAAGGCCCGCGCGGAGCTGGGCCGGTCGCTGTCGATCGCGGACGTCTTCGAGGCGCCGACGGTCGCGGCGCTCGCGCCGCGCCTCGCCGCCGCCGAGGGCCCGCGCGTCCGCGACGTCACGCGTCCCGAGGTCGTCCCGGCGTCGGCGGCGCAGCGCGGCCTGTGGCTGGAGGAGCGGCTGCGCGGCCCGTCCGCGTCCTACTCCCTGCCGCTCGGCATGCGGCTCACCGGCGCCGTGGACGCCGCCGCGCTCGAGGCCGCGTTCCGCGACGTCGTCGACCGCCACGAGGCCCTCCGCACGCTCCTGGTCGAGGGGCCCGACGGCCTTCCGATCCAGCGGGTGCTCCCGGACGCGGTCGCCGAGTTCACCGTCGTGGACGCGCGCGGGGAGCCGGCCGGGCGGCGGGCGCGGATCGAGGCCGAGGCGGCGTCGCACGTGTTCGACCTCGGCGCCGACCTGCCGTGCCGCGGCACGCTCGTCCGGACGGGCGACGAGGCGTGGACGCTCGTCCTGCTGCTGCACCACGCCGCCGCCGACGAGTGGTCGTTCACGCCGCTGCTCGCCGACCTCGCCCGCGCCTACGAGGCCCGCCGTGCCGGAGACGCCCCGGACTGGGAGCCGCTGCCCGTCCAGTACGCCGAGTACGCGACGTGGCAGCGGGAGGCGGCGCCCGGCACCGCCGACCGGCTCGACGCGTGGGAGGAGGCGCTCGCGGGGCTGCCGGAGGAGACCGTCCT
The DNA here is from genome assembly GCF_042675525.1 of Actinomadura sediminis. Taxonomy (NCBI): domain Bacteria; kingdom Bacillati; phylum Actinomycetota; class Actinomycetes; order Streptosporangiales; family Thermomonosporaceae; genus Actinomadura; species Actinomadura sediminis. Next base: position 22,424 of record NZ_JBHTJA010000076.1, on the reverse strand, counting down.
GCCGTTCGACCGGCCCCGCCCGGCGGAGCCGAGCCACCGCGGCGGGCTCGTCCCGTTCCGGCTCCCGGCCGCCGGGGCGCGGCGGCTCGCGCGCGACACCGGCACCAGCGTGTTCATGGTCCTGCACGCCGCCGTGGCCGCGCTGCTGCGGCGGGCGGGCGCGGGCGACGACATCGCCCTCGGCTCGCCCATCGCGGGCCGCGCCGACGACGACCTCGCCGGCCTCGTCGGCGTGTTCGTCAACCCGCTCGTGCTGCGCACCGACCTGTCCGGCGACCCGACCTTCGCCGAGCTGCTGGACCGGGTGCGGGAGGCCGACCTCGCCGCGTTCTCCCGCGCCGACGTCCCGTTCGAGCGGGTCGTGGAGCGGCTCGCGCCGGAACGGTCGCTGGCGCGCGGCCCGCTGTTCCAGGTGATGATCGTCCACCAGCGGCTGGACGACGTGCGGCTCGCGCTGCCCGGCGTGCGCGCGGAGCCGTTCCTGCCCGCGACCGGCGGCGTCAAGTTCGACCTCGACGTCTACTTCGCGGAGGGCGACGACGTGGTCGAGGGGTTCGCCGCGTACGCCGCCGACCTGTTCGACGCCGGCACCGTCGAGAACCTGCTGGACGACCTCGCCGAGCTGCTCGACCGGGTCACCGGCGACCCGTCCCGCCGGCTGTCGTCGCTCGCCGCGCCCGTCGAGCACCCCGACACCGCCCGCGAGACGCCCGGGACCGCCGCGCGGCTCGTCGAGAAGCGGGCCGCGAGCACCCCGGACGCGGTCGCCGTCGTGTTCGGCGGCACCGCCCTCACCTACGCCGAGCTGGACCGCCGCGCCGAGGCGCTCGCCGACCGGCTCGCCGCGGCGGGCGCGGGCCCGGAGCGGACCGTCGCGATCGCCCTGCCGCGCTCGGACGAGTTCGCGGTCGCGCTGCTCGCCGTCCTCAAGACCGGCGCCGCGTACCTGCCGATCGACCTCGCCTACCCGCCCGCCAGGATCGACGCGATGCTGGCGGCCGTCCGGCCGCTGCTCGTCCTCGGGCGGGACGAGCCCCCGGCGTCCGCGCCGCCGCGCCCCCGCCCGGACGTCCGTCCCGACCATCCGGCCTACGTGGTCTTCACCTCCGGCTCGACCGGCGCCCCGAAGGCCGTCGTCGGCACCCAGCGCGCCCTCGCCAACCGGCTCGCGTGGGGGGCCGGCCTCACCGAGCCGGGCGGCGTCCGCGCCGCCAAGTCCTCGCCGGCGTTCATCGACGGGACGACCGAGCTGCTCGGCGGCCTCGTCGCCGGGGACACCGTCGTCATCGCCGACGACGCCACCGCCGCGGACGCCGTCGCGCTCGCCGCGTTCATCGAACGGCACGAGGTCCGCACGGTCACGCTCGTCCCGAGCCTCCTCGCCGCGCTCGCCGAGAACGGGCTCCCCGCGTCCGTCACCACCTGGATCAGCAGCGGCGAGGCGCTGCCGCCCGCGCTCGCCGGGCACGTCCCCGCGCGGCTGGTCGACCTGTACGGGTGCTCCGAGGCGGCGGGCGACAGCCTGATCTCCGAGGGCGCCGGTCTCGCGCCGATCGCGAACACCCGCGCGTACGTCCTCGACCCGGCGCTGCGCGAGGCGCCGGTCGGCGAGCTGTACCTGGCGGGGGACGGCCTGGCGCGCGGCTACCTCGGCGACCCGGGCCGCACCGCCGAGCGGTTCGTCGCGAACCCGTTCGGCCCGCCCGGATCCCGCCTGTACCGCACCGGCGACCGGATGCGGCGCCGCGCCGACGGCCGCCTGGAGTTCCTCGGCCGCGCCGACGACCAGGTGAAGATCCGCGGGTTCCGGATCGAGCCCGGCGAGGTCGAGGCGGCCCTCGCGGCGCTGCCGGGCGTCCGCCGCGCCGCCGTCGCCGCGCACGGCTCCCGGCTCGTCGGCTACGTCACCGGGAAGCCCGCCGGGGAACTCGACCCGGACGCGCTCCTCGACGTGCTCCGCGGTGTCCTGCCCGGCCACCTCGTCCCCGCCGACCTGGTCGTGCTGGACGAGCTGCCGCTCAACCCCAACGGCAAGGTCGACCGCCGGGCGCTGCCCGAGCCGGGCCGCCCCGCCGGGCGCGCGCCCGCGACCGGGACCGAGCGGGTCCTCGCGCGGCTCGCCGCCGCCGTCCTCGGCCGTCCCGAGGTCGGCGCCGACGACGACTTCTTCCGCGCCGGCGGCGACAGCATCGGCGCGGCCCTGCTGGTCGCCCGCGCCCGCCGCGCCGGCCTGTCGTTCACCGTCCGGGACGTCTTCCGGCTGCGGACGGTCGAGGCCCTCGCGAAGGCCGCCGAGGTCCCGGCCGCCGGGCCCGGCGCGGCGCAGTGGACGGACGAACCGGGCGAACTGCCGCTGTCGCCGCTGCAGGAGGGCCTGCTCTACCACCTGATGCTCGCCGGCGAGGGCCGCGACGTCTACGTGCAGCAGGCCGTCGTGACGCTGTCCGGGCCCGTCGACCCGGCGCGGATGGCGGACGCCGCCCGCACCGTCCTGCGCAAGTTCCCCAACCTGCGCGCCGGTTTCCGGACGGACGGGGACCGCGCAGTCCAGTTCGTCCCCGGCGAGTTCGAGACGCCGTGGACGCACGCCCGGGTGTCCGGCGAGGACGAACTCGGGGCGTTCGTCGACGCGCAGCGCGCCGACCCCTTCGACCCGTCCGCGCCGCCGCTCATCCGGTTCGGCCTCGCGACCCTCGCCGACGACGACCACCGGCTGGTGCTGACGTCCGAGCTGATCCTCCTCGACGGCTGGTCGGGCGGCCTGCTGGTCACCTCGCTGCTCGACGCCTACACCGACGCGGCCGCCGAGGCCGCCCGGCCCGTCCCGTCGTTCCGCGCGTTCCTCGACTGGGTGAACGGGCGCGACCGGGACGCCGCCGTCGACGCGTGGCGGCGCGCGCTGTCCGGGTTCGACGAGCCCGCGCTCGTCCGTCCGGGCCTGGTGGACGCCCCCGCCGACCTAGCCGCCGCCGGTGAGGTGCACCGCGACCTGCCCGCCGGGCTCGCCGGCCGGCTCGACGCGGTCGCCCGCGACCACGGCGTCACCCCCGGCACCCTCTACGAGACCGCGTGGGGCCTGGTGCTCATGGCGATGACCGGACGGGACGACGTCGTGTTCGGCGCCTCGGTCTCCGGCCGCCACCCGGACGTCGACGGCGTCGAGTCGATGGTCGGGCTGCTGTTCAACACCGTCCCCGTCCGCGTGCAGGCCGGTCCCGCCGAGCCGCTGACGGCCGTCCTCGGACGCGTGCAGGCCGAGCAGTCGGAGCTGTTCGACCACGCGTTCGTCGCGCTCGCCGACGTGCAGCGCGCCACCGGCCTCGGCACCCTGTTCGACACGCTGTTCGTCTACCAGAACTTCCCCGGCATGCCCACCGACCGGGGCTTCGGCCCGTCCGGCGACCTGCGCGTCCTCGGCCGGGAGGTCCGCGACGCCACCCACTACCCGGTGACGATGGTCGTCGAGCCGGACCCGGGCCGGTCGCGTGCGGGGCTGCGCGTCATGTACCGGGGCGACGCGTTCACCGAGGCGGAGGCCGAGCGGATCACCGACCGGTACGTCCGGGCCCTGGAGACGCTGGCCGCCGCGCCGGACACCCCGTGCCACCGGGTCGACCTGCTCGTCCCCGCCGAGCACGACCGGCTCCGCCGCGACTGGGACGAGGCGGTCCGGCCCGTCCCCGAGGTGACGGTCGCCGAACTGCTCGCCGACCGCGCCGCCCGGCGGCCGGACGCGCCCGCGCTGGTGTCGCCGCCGGACGTCCGGCTCACCTACGGGGAACTGAACGCCGAGGTCAACCGGCTCGCGCGGCTGCTCATCGCGCACGGCGCCGGGCCGGAGCGGGTCGTGGCGCTCGCCCTGCCGCGGTCCGCGCAGATGGTCGTGGCGCTGTTCGCGGTGCTGCGCACCGGCGCCGCCTACCTGCCGCTGGAACTCGACTACCCGGCCGACCGGCTCGACTACATGCTCGCCGACGCGGGCCCCGCCGTCCTGCTGTCGCACCGCGACATCGCCGCCGGGCTCGCGCACCCCGGGGCCGTCCTCGCGCTCGACGATCCCCGGACCGCCAAGCCCCTCGCCGACCTCCCCGGCCACGACCTCGCCCCCGAGGAGACGCCCGGCTTCGCGCCCGGCACCCCCGGCCGGCTCGACCACCCCGCGTACGTCATCTACACCTCCGGCTCCACCGGACGGCCGAAGGGCGTCGTCACCCCGTACCGGGGGCTGACGAACATGCAGTACAACCACCGCGCGAACATCTTCGAGCCCGTCATGGAGGCGACCGGCGGGCGCCCCCTGAGGATCGCGCACACCGTGTCGTTCTCGTTCGACATGTCGTGGGAGGAACTGCTCTGGCTCGTCGAGGGCCACGAGGTGCACGTCTGCGACGAGGACCTCCGCCGCGACGCCGAGGCCCTCACCGACTACCTGCGACGGCACCGCATCGACGTCATCAACGTCACCCCGACCTACGCGCAGCAGCTCCTCGACGAGGGCCTCCTCGACGGCGGCCACCGGCCGCCGCTCGTCCTGCTCGGCGGCGAAGCCGTGCCCGCGTCCGTCTGGGACCGGCTCGCCGCCGCCGACGGCGTCCTCGGCTACAACCTGTACGGGCCGACCGAGTACACGATCAACACGCTCGGCGGCGGCACCGAGGACAGCGCCACCCCCACCGTCGGCAAGCCCATCTGGAACACCCGCGGCTACGTGCTCGACGGCGCGCTCCGCCCCGTCCCGCCCGGCGCCCCCGGCGAGCTGTACATCGCCGGGGCCGGGCTCGCCCGCGGCTACCTCGGCCGCCCCGACCTCACCGCCGAACGGTTCGTCGCCGACCCGTTCGACGCGTCCGGCGGCCGCATGTACCGCACCGGCGACCTGGTGCGCGTCCGCGGCGACGGCAACATCGACTTCCTCGGCCGCACCGACGACCAGGTCAAGATCCGCGGCTACCGGGTGGAGCTCGCCGAGGTCGAGGCCGCGCTCGCCGCCGAGCCCGGCGTCGGGCAGGCCGCCGTGATCGCCGCCGACACCGACGTGCCCGGCGTCAAGCGGCTCGTCGGCTACGTCGTCCCCGACGGCGCCCGCGACGGCGCCGCCGACGAGCAGCTCGCCGAGTGGCGGCAGATCTACGACGCCGAGTACACCGAGGTCGGGACCGTCGTCCACGCCGAGGAGTTCGCCGGCTGGGACAGCAGCTACGACGGCGCCCCGATCCCGCTCGACGACATGCGCGAGTGGCGGGAGACGACCGTCGAGCGGATCCGCGGCCTGAACCCGCGCCGCGTCCTGGAGATCGGCGTCGGCGCGGGCCTCCTGCTCACCCGCCTCGCCCCGGACGCCGAGGAGTACTGGGGCACCGACTTCTCCGCGCCCGTCATCGACAAGCTCCGCGCGGACCTCGGCCCCGGCTCCCCGGTCCGGCTGAGCTGCCGCCCCGCGCACGACACCGACGGCCTGCCCGAGGGGCACTTCGACACGATCGTCATCAACTCGGTCGTCCAGTACTTCCCGGGTGCCGGCTACCTCGAGGACGTCGTCGCCAAGGCCATGCGGCTGCTCGCCCCCGGGGGAGCGCTGTTCATCGGCGACGTCCGCGACCTGCGCACCGTCCGCTGCCTGCACGCCGCCGTCCGCCTCGGCCGGGGCGACGCCGACGCCGACGCCGTCGAGCGCGCCGTGCGGATGGAGAAGGAGCTCCTCCTCGACCCCGCGTTCTTCGCCGCGCTGGACGGCCCCGCCCGCGTCGACGTCCTCACCAGGCGCGGCGTCCACCACAACGAGCTGACCCGCCACCGCTACGACGCGATCCTCTGGAAGGCCGGTCCCGGCCTTCCCGCCGCCGAACCGGCGAATCCCGAGATCACGGTCGTGGAGTGGGACGGCCAGACGGGCGCCCGGCCGTCCGCGTCCACCGGCTGGACCGCCCTGGAGACGGCCGTGCGCGGGGCCGGGGGCGCGCTGCGCGTGCGGGGGATCCCGGACCCCCGGCTCTCCGGCGAGGTCGCGGCGCTGCGCGTCCTCCAGCAGGGCGGGTCCGCGGACGAGGCGCGGGCGGCGCTGGCCGCGCCGCCCGCCGGGATCGAGCCCGAGGACTTCCTCGCGCGGTTCCCGGACGCCGTCCTCACCCCGTCCGACGAGATCGGACGGTACGACGCCGTGTTCGGCGGCGCGCCCGCGCGTCTTCCCGCCGCGCCCGGGCGGGCGCCCGCGTCCTACGCCAACGACCCGGTAGCGGCGCGCGACCTCGGGGTGCTCGCCGCCCGAGTCCGGGAAGGGCTGAAGCGGCGGCTGCCCGGGTACCTCGTGCCGAGCGCGATCATGACGCTGGACGCGCTGCCGCTCACCGTCAACGGCAAGCTCGACCGCCGCGCCCTGCCCGACCCCGGCCGGGACGGGCCGCGCCGCGCCGGCCGGCCGCCGCGCACGCCCGTCGAGCACCTGCTGTGCACGCTGTTCGCCGAGGTGCTGGACGCGCCGGGCGCCGGGATCGACGACGACTTCTTCGACCTCGGCGGGCACTCGCTGCTGGCCACCCGCCTCGTCGGCCGCGCCCGCGCGGTACTGGGCGCCGAACTGGCCATCCGCGACCTGTTCGAGGCGCCGACGGTCGCCGAGCTGGCCGGGCGGGTGCACCGCCACGCGGGCGTCGCCGCCCGTCCCGTCCTCGCGCCGCGCGAACGGGACGGGCTCGTCCCGGCGTCGTCCGCGCAGAACCGGCTGTGGCTGCTCGACCAGCTGCTCCGCGAGGACGACGGCCCGCGCGACGCCTACCACCTGCCGCTCGGCGTGCGGCTGCGCGGCGACCTCGACCGGGCGGCGCTGCAGGCCGCGATCGGCGACGTCGTCGAACGGCACGAGGCCCTGCGCACCGTGTTCGTCGAGCACGACGGCGTCCCGCACCAGCGGATCCTGCCGCCGGAGGACGCGCGGCCCGTGCTGGAGGTCGCGGACGGCGACCCGGCCGCGTTCATCGCGCGGCCGTTCGACCTCGCCGCCGACATCCCGCTGCGGGTCGCGGTGTTCCCCGAGGGGGGCGGTGCCGCGGAGACGAGGGAGCACCTGCTGCTCGCGGTCTTCCACCACATCGCGTTCGACGAGTGGTCGTTCGGCCCGTTCGCGCGCGACGTCGCCGCGGCGTACGCCGCGCGGCTCGGCGGGGAAGCCCCCGCGTGGGAGCCGCCGCCCGTCCAGTACGCCGACCACGCCCTGTGGCAGCGGGAGCTCCTCGGCGACCCGCTCGACCCGGGCAGCGTCCACGCCCGGCAGCTCGACCACTGGGCGCGGACGCTCGCGGGCGCCCCGGAGGAGGTGCCGCTGCCGGTGGACCGCGCCCGCCCCGGGACGGTCGGGCAGCGCGGCGCCGTGCTGACCGCCGACCTGCCGCCGGGCCTCACCGGGCGGCTCCGCCGGGTCGCGCGCGACGCGGGCGCCAGCATGTTCATGGTCGGCCAGGCCGCCGTGGCGGCGCTGCTGCACCGGGCGGGCGCGGGCGAGGACGTCCCGCTCGGCAGCCCGGTCGCCGGCCGCACCGAGGAGGCCGCCGCCGACCTCGTCGGGTTCTTCGTCAACACGCTGGTGCTGCGCGCCGACCTGTCCGGCGCACCCACGTTCGCGGAGCTGCTCGGCCGCGTCCGGGAGGCCGACCTCGCGGGACTGGCCAACCAGGACCTGCCGTTCGAGGCGCTGGTCGAGGCGCTGCGGCCCCGCCGGGTGCCGGGCCGCAACCCGCTGTTCCAGGTGATGGTCGGCTACGAGAACCAGGGGGTCGGGGACGTGCGGTTCCCCGGCCTCGAGCAACGGGAGGCGCAGTTCGCGCCGGGCGCGGCGAAGTTCGACCTGGACTTCGTCTTCCGCGAGGGACCTGACGGCGACCTGCGGCTGATCCTCGACTACTCCGCCGACCTGTTCGACGCCGCGACCGCCGGGGCGCTGGCCGACGGGCTCGTCGCGGTGCTGGAGGCGGTCGCCGCCGACCCGGGCGTCGCGGTGGCGTCGCCGCGCGCGCCCGCCACCGCCCCGGCCGTCCCGGCCACCGCGGGCCCGGCGGGCGACCGCCCCGGCGTCCCCGCGCCCGCGCGCCCCGCGCGCGGCGCGGCGGACCTGCGGGACGTGCTGTGCCGCGTCTTCGCCGAGGAGCTGGGCGTCCCGCACGTCGGACCGGACGACGACTTCTTCGACCTCGGCGGGCACTCGCTGCTCGCGATGCGCCTCGTGCGGCGGATCAGGAGGGAGACCGGACGCGAAACCGTGAAGATCGCGACGTTGATGGCCGCGCCGAGCGTCGCCGCGCTGCTGGAACGTCCGGAACTGGCCGGGGAGCGGTGACAGGGCTCTCATATCGGACACGGCCATTGCCGAGTTAGGGCAGCCTAACCTAAGATCTTGCGACGGTAACCCCCTGGAAACGTGGAAGGACATCGGTCCACTATGCGCAACATGATGCGGCGGCTGGCCGTCGCGGGCGCGCTCGTCCTCGGCCTGAGCACGACGGCCGCGTGCGGCGACGACGAACCCGCCCAGGAGACCTCCGGAGCCGCGGGCGGAGCCTTCCCGGTCACGATCACCCACAAGCTCGGCAAGGCGACCATCGAGTCGAGGCCCGAGCGGATCGTGGCCCTCGGCGAGGTCGACCAGGACACGCTCCTCGCCCTCGGGGTCCAGCCCGTCGGGATGGCCGAGCTGACCGGCGTCCAGCAGGACGGCTTCGCCCCGTGGACCGCGCCGAAGCTCGCCGGCGACAAGCCGAAGCTCCTGAAGCCGGGCGAGGCCGGCTTCAACCTCGAGGAGATCGCGGCGCTGCGCCCCGACCTGATCCTCGCGGGCGGCGACTTCTGGATCGACAAGGAGTACGAGAAGCTCTCCCGGCTCGCCCCGACCGTCGCCTACCAGACCGGCCCGGCCGAGGACACGTGGCAGCAGATCACCGTGAACGCCGCCACGGCCATCGGCCGCGAGGCCGACGGCGAGAAGCTCGTCAAGGACGTCGAGGCGAAGCTCGCCGCGGTCAAGACCGAGCACCCCGAACTGGAGGGCAAGGGCGTGGCGTTCACCAGCGTCATGCCGTCCGGGAACATCGCCGTGATGAAGTCCCCGCAGGACACCAGCGTCAAGCTGCTGAACCAGATCGGCATGCGGCTCCCCGACGCGCTCGCGAAGCTGCCCGGTGAGGGCTTCGCCGCCGAGCTGAGCATGGAGAAGCTGTCCGTCCTCGACGTCGACGTGCTCGTCAGCCACTACAACGACGACCCCGCGACGCAGAAGAAGTTCGAGGAGTCCGACCTGTTCTCGAGCCTGGACGTCGTCAAGCGCGGCTCCTACGTCCCGATCGACCTGCAGGAGTTCTGGACGCTGCGCACCCCGACGCCGCTGGCCGTCCCGTACCTCATCGACAACGTCGTCCCGAAGATCGCCGAAGCGGCCGCGAAGGCCGAGTCCGCCTGATGCCGGAGGAGCGCATGCAGACCCCCGTCCATGACGTCGTGGGCGTCGGGTTCGGACCCTCCAACCTCGCGCTCGCGGTGGCGCTGGAGGAGGAGTACGGACCCGGCGCGGACGCCGTGTTCTTCGAACGGCAGGCCGAGTTCGGCTGGCACAAGGGAATGCTGATCGACGGCGCCACCATGCAGGTCCACTTCCTCAAGGACCTGGTGTCGTTGCGCAACCCGTCCAGCCGCTTCTCCTTCCTGTCGTACCTGCACGGCAAGGGCCGCCTGGTCGACTTCGTCAACCACAAGACGATGTTCCCGACCCGGGTGGAGTTCCACGACTACCTGGAATGGACGGCCGCCGCGTTCGCCGGCCGGGTCCGCTACCGCTCCGAGGTGGTCGCCCTGAAGCCGCACGACGACGCGACCCTCGCGGTCGTCGTGCGGCGCGACGACGAACTCGAGACCCATCTCGCGCGCAACGTGGTCATCGGCGCCGGGCTCGAGCCCGTCCTGCCCGAGGGCGTGCGGGCGGGCGACCGGATCTGGCACAGCGAGGACCTGCTCACCCGGCTCGCCGAGCGGCCCGGCTGGGACCCGCGCCGCGTCGTCGTGGTCGGCGCCGGGCAGAGCGCCGCCGAGGCCGTCGAGTACCTCCACCGGACGTACCCCGACACCGAGGTGTGCGCCGTGTTCGCGCGGTACGGGTACTCGCCCGCCGACGACAGCTCGTTCGCGAACCGCATCTTCGACCCGGAGGCCGTCGAGCACTACTACGCGGCGCCGGACGAGGTGAAGCGGATGCTGATGGACTACTCCCGCAACACCAACTACTCCGTGGTGGACCTCGACCTCATCGACGAGCTGTACCGCCGCGTGTACGCGGAGAAGGTCGCGGGCGTGCAGCGGCTCCGCATCCTCAACGTCTCGCGCGTCCTGGACGTGCGCGAGGACCCGGACGCGGTGCGGCTGCGGGTCGGGTTCCTGCCGACCGGGGAGGCCGCCGACCTCGACGCCGACGCCGTCGTCTACGCGACCGGATACCGCGAGCGCGACCCGGTCGCGCTGCTCGGCGAGGCCGGCCGGGAGTGCGTCACCGGCCCGGACGGCCGCCTCGTCCTGGAGCGCGACTACCGGGTCGCCACCGAGCCGGGCCGCGAATGGAACGTCTACCTGCAGGGCGCCACCGAGCACAGCCACGGCATCGCCTCGTCGCTGCTGTCGATGACGGCGGTGCGCACCGGCGACATCGTCCGCTCGATCGCCCGCCGGTCCGCCCCCGTCGCCCAGGAGGCCTGATGTCCAACCCGTTCGACGACCCCGACGGCACGTTCCTCGTCCTGGTCAACGACGAGGGCCAGCACTCGCTGTGGCCCGCGTTCGCCGACGTGCCCGGCGGCTGGACGGTCGCGTCCGGCCCGGCGCCCCGTGCCGAGTGCGTCGAGTACGTCAACGAGAACTGGACGGACATCCGTCCGCGCAGCCTGAGCGGCTGACGAGCCCGGCCGCCGTGCCGTGTCGGGGAGGGGCGCGGCCGGGGCGGGGCGGGCGGCCCGTGGCGCGAGGGGCCGCCCGCTTCGCCCCGCCCGGAGACCGCCCGCTCAGAAGCCGGGCGAGGACGGCCGGGCGTCGAAGAACGCGCCGATCAGCCCGCTCGCGAACGACGGCCATTCGTGCCCGCCGCGCTCGATCGTGCACAGCGCGACCCGAACGGGACCGGGCTCGGTGCCGACGCAGCCGTCCGGGGCGTTCCGCAGCGGCCACGACAGCGCGGACAGGCCGCCGAGCCACCGCCAGAACTCCATGAGGAGCCGGACGGGCAGGAACGGGAACTTCACGTCGGCGTCCATGTTGCCGCCGCCGAAGTACGGGACGGACGGGTCCCACGTGCCGTGGAACGCCAGCACGGAGAACGGCCGGTCGGGTGTGCAGCCGATGGCGAGCGCCCCCGACACGACCGCGACCCCGGCGACCCGGCGGGGACGCTCGCACGCGTACCGGTACGCCATCCCGCCGCCGTTGGAGAACCCGGCCAGGAACACCCGGCGGCGGTCCGCGACGCCCTGCTCCACGAGCGTGTCGATGAGCCGGTCGAGGAACGCGACGTCGTCCACGCCGGCCCACCGCGCGAACCAGCAGCAGGCGCCCGCGTTCCAGGTGCCGAGCAGGCCCTTCGGGTACGCGACGGCGTAGCCGCGCGCGTCGGCGACGGCGTCGAGGCCGCTCTGCTCCCGGACGTACCGCGGATCGTTGAGCCCGCCGTGCAGCGCGACGATGAGCGGCAGCCGCTCGTCGCCGGCCCGGTCCGGCGGGAGGTGCAGCAGGTAGGGGCGTTTCCAGCCGCCCATGGCGATGGTGTGCTCGGTCGTGCCGGACGAACCGGTCGGCGACGGGGACGGGCCGGCGGGGGACGCGCCGGCGGGGTTCGTGGCGTGCGGGGTGGCGGGGCTCGGGCCGGTCGCGCTCGCGGACGGGCTCGCGTCCGGTGACGCCCCGGCGGGCAGGGGGTGGGCGGCGGCCATCGCGAGCACCAGTCCCGCGGTGACCGCCGCCGCCCGCGCGGCGATCTTCATGACCCCAGATCAAACGCCCCGGGGCGCCTTCCGCGATACGTCCCGGGCCACAGAAAACCCGGGCGGGCTTTGGTCATCGGGCACAGTATCGGTGCGCGGTCCGGTTCACCTCTTGCGTACCGACCGGTCGGTATGGTGTCCTCGGCGGGTGTTCGACGACTCCGCCGCCCCCGGTCCGGACGCGCCCGGACCCGACGGGTTCGGGACCGCCGTGCCCGGCCTCGACCTGGACCGGTTCCGCGCCTTCTTCGCCGAGGCCCGCCCCGGCGCGGTCACCGGCCCGCTGCGCGCCCGCGTCATCGCCGGCGGCCGCTCCAACCTCACCTACGAGGTGACCGACGGCTCCGGCCGCTGGATCGTGCGCCGCCCGCCGCTCGGCCACGTGCTCGCCACCGCGCACGACATGTCCCGCGAGCACCGGGTGATGACCGCGCTCGCGGGCAGCGGCGTCCCCGTCCCCGAGACGTACGCGCTCTGCGCGGATCCGGACGTCATCGGCGCGCCGTTCTACGTGATGGAGAAGGTCGACGGCACCCCGTACCGGGACGCCGCCGAGCTGGCGCCGCTCGGCCCCGCGCGCGCCGCGGCGATCGGGGAGCGGATGGTCGACACCCTCGCCGCGCTGCACCGCGTCGACCCCGACCAGGCGGGCCTCACCGGTTTCGGCCGCCCCGACGGCTTCCTGGAACGGCAGGTGCGCCGCTGGAAGAAGCAGCTCGACGCCTCCCGCAGCCGCGACCTCCCCGACGCCGACGCCCTGCACGCGCGGCTCGCGGCGAACGTCCCCGCCCAGTCGCCGCCCGCCGTCGTCCACGGCGACTACCGGCTCGACAACCTCCTCGTGGACGCCGACGACCGCATCGCCGCCGTCCTCGACTGGGAGATGGCGACCCTCGGCGACCCCCTCACCGATCTGGCGCTCCTGCTCGTCTACATGCGGCGGCAGGCGCCCGGGCCGGGGCAGGGCGACGCCATGCGGGCGGCCGGATTCCCCTCGCCGGACGAGGTCGCCGCCCGCTACGCCGAGCGGAGCGGCCGCGACCTGGCGTCGCTCGGCTTCTACGTCGGCCTGGCCTGCTTCAAGCTCGCCGTGATCTCCGAGGGCATCCACTACCGGTACCTGCACGGCCAGACGGTGGGGGAGGGCTTCGAGGCGATCGGCGCCGCCGTGGAGCCGCTGCTGAAGTCGGGGCTGGAGGCCCTGGAAGAACTGGGAGAAGAGTGATGATCCAGAGCACGATGCAGGACTTCCCGCTGTCGGTCGCCGCGATCCTGCGGCACGGGGCCCGGGTCTACGGGCGCAGCGAGTGCGTGACGTGGACGGGCGGCGGGACGCCGAAGCGGGCCACGTTCGCGGAGGTCGCCGTCAACGCCGAGCGGCTCGCGGCGGCCCTCGCCCGGCTCGGGATCCGCCCCGGCGACCGGGTCGCGACGTTCCAGTGGAACAACCAGGAGCACCTCGAGGCGTACTTCGCGGTGCCCGCGATGGGCGCCGTGCTGCACACCCTCAACATCCGGCTCTTCCCGGAGCAGTTGTCGCACATCATCAACCACGCCGACGACCAGGTCGTGATCGTCGACGACAGCCTCGTCCCGCTGCTCGCCCGCGTCGTCCACGAGCTGCCGGCCGTGGAGGCGTTCGTGGTGGTCGGCGACGGCGACGCGACGCCGCTCGAGCGCAACGGCAACGGCGCGCCCGTCCTGCGCTACCACGAGCTGCTCGCCGCCGAGGAGCCCGGGTTCGCGTGGCCCGACGTGGACGAGCGCGCCGCGGCGTCCATGTGCTACACCAGCGGCACCACCGGCGACCCCAAGGGCGTCGTGTACTCGCACCGGTCCACGTTCCTGCACGCGATGGCCGTCCAGTCGGCGTCGCTCGTCGGCATCACCGAGGCCGACCGGGTGCTGGCGATCGTCCCGATGTTCCACGTCAACGCCTGGGGGCTGCCGTACGGGGCGTTCCTGTCGGGCGCGACGCTGCACATGCCCGGCCCGTTCATGCAGGCCGAGCACCTCACGGCGTTCATCGAGGCCGAGCGCAGCACGCTCGCCTCGGCCGTCCCGACGATCTGGAACGCGATCCTCGCGCACGGCGAGCAGCGCGAACTCGACCTGTCGTCGCTGCGGGCGGGCACGTCCGGCGGCGCCGCCGCGCCCCGCGTCCTGCTGGAGCGCTTCGAGGAGCGCTACGGCCTGCGCATCATCCAGGGCTGGGGCATGACCGAGACCAGCCCGCTCGGCGGCATGGCGTTCCCGCCGCCCGGCGTCGAGCCCGGCACCGCGGAGGACGTCGACTGGCGGATGAAGTCGGGCCGCGTCGCCGCCGGCGTCGAGATGCGGATCGTGAACGACGCGGGCGACGAGCTGCCCTGGGACGGGACGAGCGTCGGCGAGATCGAGGTCCGCGGCCCGTGGATCACCGGCGCCTACCACCGGAACCCGGCCCCCGAGAAGTTCCACGACGGCTGGCTGCGCACCGGCGACATCGGCACGATCGACGACCGCGGCTTCTACCAGATCACCGACCGGGTCAAGGACGTCATCAAGTCCGGCGGCGAGTGGATCTCCTCCGTCGAGCTGGAGAACCACCTGATGGCCCACCCGGCGGTCGCGGAGGCCGCCGTCATCGGCATCCCGGACGCCCGCTGGGACGAGCGCCCGCTCGCCTGCGTCGTCCTGCGCCCGGACGCGGCCGCGACCGCCGCCGAGCTCGCCGCGTTCCTCGGCGACAAGGTGGCCCGCTGGCAGGTCCCCGAGAACTGGACGTTCCTGGACGAGATCCCGAAGACCACGGTCGGGAAGTGGGACAAGAAGCCGTTGCGGGCGCGGTACGCCGAGTCCGACCTGAAGGTCGAGCGCGTCGAGAAGGGCTGAGCGGCCCTGCCCCCGGTTCCCGGCGGTCTCAGTACTTCAGGCCGTTGAGGAACAGGTCGACGTAGTGCTCGCTGATCGCCGCCGCCTCCAGCCGCCCGCCCGGCCGGTACCACGTGCCGAGCTGGTGGACGGTGCCGAAGAAGAAGTGCACGGCGATGTCGGCCGGGGGCGGCGCGCGGAACGAGCCCTCGCGCTGCCCCTCCTCGACCAGCGCCCGGAACCGCTCGTGGTAGCGGCGGCGCTCCGCCCGGACGGCGTCCCGCCGGTCGCGCGGCAGCAGGTGCGTCGACTGGAAGAACACGGTGAAGTCGTCCAGGTACCGGAACGAGGTCTCCAGGACGTCGACGGCGGCGGCGCGCAACCGCTCCGCCGCCGTGCCGGGACCGTCGGCGATCCGCTCCAGCCGGCCCATCTGCAGCGCGAGCAGGCGATGGTAGATCTCGTAGAGCAGATCGTCCTTCGAGCCGAAGTAGTGGTACATCGCGCCCTTGGTGACGCCCGCCGCCGCGACGATCTCCTGCACCGAGGTGTCGGCGAAGCCCTTCTCGGCGAACAGCCGGGTCGCCTCGGCCAGCAGCCGGTCCGGCACCGACGCCTCCTCCGGGGCCCGTTCCGCAGCCCGCGTCACCGCTCCACCTCCGTCCGGCGGTCCCGGCGCGCGCACCGGTTCCGCGCGCCCCCGGGACCGGCCGTCAGCCTACCGGCCGGACCGGTCACGCCCGGACGATCTCGGGACCGGCGGCGGCGAGGTCGGCGGCGAGGTCGGTGTCCAGCCCGGTGTCGGTGATCAGGACGTCCATGTCCGACACGTCGCCGAACCGCACCAGATGGTCGTGCCCGATCTTGGTGCGGTCGGCGAGCAGCACCCGCCGCCGCGAGGAGGCGATCATCGCCCGCTTCACCGCGGCCTCCGCCTGGTCGGACGTGGTCAGGCCGCGCTCCACCGAGCAGCCGTTCGTCGCCATGAACGCCACGTCCACCCACAGGTCCGCGAGGGGCCGCAGGACCCAGTCGTCCACGGTGGCGAGCGTCCGGCCGCGCACCCGCCCGCCCAGGATGATCACCGTGAGGTTGGGGCGGGCGGCGAGCACGGAGGCGTGCGGCGGCGAGTTGACGATCACGGTCAGCTCGCGGTCGGCCGGCAGAAGCTGGACGAACCGGGCCGTGGTCGTCCCGGCGTCCACGATGATCGACCCCTCGGCGGGCAGCTCGGCCAGCGCGGCCTTCGCGATCCGCTGCTTCTCCTCGGTCATCACCGCGTCCCGCGCGGCCAGCTCCGGCTCGAACCCGAGGCGCTCGACCGGCATCGCGCCGCCGTGCACCCGCCGGATCGTCCCGGCCCGTTCGAGCACGGTCAGGTCGCGGCGGATCGTCTCGGTCGTCACCGAGAACTCCTCCGCGAGCGCGACGACGTCCACCCGCCCCTTCGAGCGGGCCAGGGCAAGGATCGCCTGCTGTCGTTCCTCGGCGTACATGCCCGTCATTGTCCCCGACGTCCCCGGCCCGCCCGGCGTGCCCGCGGCGGCCCGGTCAGGGCGCCGCGCCCGACGGGGCGCCGGGCCCGGCGTCGAGGTCGCGGGCGAGCAGCGCCGCCAGCTCGTCCAGGACGGCGTCGGCGCCCTCGCCGTCCGCCGACAGGATCACCTCGGCGCCCGGTCCCGCGCCCAGTGACAGCACCCCCAGCAGGCCCCCGGCCGGGACCGGGGCGCGGTCCCCGGTCCGGACGAACACCTGGACGGGCTGCCGCGCCGCCTCCTCCGCGAAGATCTTCGCCGGGCGGGCGTGCAGGCCCTGCGCCGAGCCGAGGACCACGGTCCGTTCGGGCATCGCGTGCCCTCCTTCCGTCAGGGTTCGATGGTGACCTTGATGGCGGCGCCCCGGGTGACGAGGTCGAGCGCCTCGTGCAGGTCGCCGAGGGGCAGCCGGTGTGTGATCAGATCGTCGACCGGGACGGCACCGGAGCCGATCAGCTCCAGCGCCCGGGCGTTGTGGGCGGGGCTCGACCCGTTCGCGCCGACCAGGCTCAGCTCCCGGTAGTGCACCCGGTTCGCGTCGACGGAGATGACCGGCGCGTCCTTCGGCAGCCCGCCGAACAGGCTGATGCGCCCGCCGGGCGCCATCAGCCGCTGCGCCGTCTCCTGCGCCGCGCCCGACGCGGCCGCGGTGATCGCGACGTCCGCGCCGCGCCCGCCCGTCCGGTCCAGCACCTCGGCGACGGCGTCGGACGCGCCCGCGTCGATCGCCGCGTCCGGCTTGACCACCGCGGCCGCGCGCTCCAGCCGCTCGGCGTTGACCTCGACGAGGAACACCCGCGCCGCGCCGCGCGCCCGCGCCACCCGCACGTGCAGGCACCCCACCGGCCCGGACCCGAACACCACGACGTCGTCGCCCTCGCCGACCCGGGCCAGCTCCTGCCCGTTGAGGACGCAGGCGAGCGGCTCGGCCACCGACGCCTCGGCGAACGACACGCCGTCCGGGACGCGGTTCACCCCGTTCACCGCGAGCACCTTCGCCGGGACGATCATGTACTGGGCGAACGCGCCGTCGTAGTGGTAGCCCATCGACTCCTGCGCCGCGCACACCGTCATCCGGCCGCGCCGGCACTCGGCGCAGTCCCCGCACGGGATCGCGGCGATGACCTGGACGCGGTCGCCCGGCGCCCAGCCGTCCGCGCCGGGCCCCGCCGCGACGACCTCCCCGGCGATCTCGTGCCCCATCACCCGCGGCGGGACGATGTGGTGGTGCCCGAACCGGGAGATCTTCACGTCCGTCCCGCAGGCGGAGCAGTTCCGCACGCGGATCTTCAGCTCGCCCGGGCCGGGCTCCGGCTCGGGCGCGTCCTCCAGGCGGATGTCGCCGGGGGCGTGGAAACGGGCTACCTTCATCCGGTCGGTTCCTGTTCTTCGAGTCGGTCGTCTTCGGTCGTCGCGTCCGCGCCCGCCGGATCCAGCAGGCGCAGGACGTCTCCGGGCTCCGCGGCCTCGCGGAGCGCGCGGGCCCGGTCCGGGTCGAGCAGGACCTGGGCGAGTTCGGCCAGGATCCCGATGTGGCCGTCGCCGCGGGCCGCGATCGCGATGCACACGGTGACGTCCGGGCCGTCCCAGTCGACGCCGTCCGGGAACCGGACGACGGCGAGGGCGTCGCGGCGGACCAGGTCGCGGCCCGCGGCGGTCCCGTGCGGGATCGCCACGCCCTCCCCGAGGTGGGTGGAGATCGAGCGTTCCCGCTCGAGCATCGCGTCGACGTAGCCGGGCTCGACCGCGCCGGCGTCCACGAGCACCCGCCCGCACAGCCGGACGGCCTCGGCACGGTCCGCGGCCCGCTCGTCCAGCCGGATCGCGGCCGGGTCCAGCAGCCGCGCCGCCGCGCCAGCGGCCGGTTCAGGCACCGACCTCACCGCCGTCCTTGATGGCGTTGACGAGCCGGTCGACGGCCGGGTCGCCGAGGTAGACGTCGAACGGGATCACCGGGGTGCCGTCGGCGGCGCCCCGGCGGGCCCGCGCGGCCAGGCCGCTGTGGCAGACGACCACGTCGGCGTCGCCGGGGATCGCGTCGACGGGGGTGTGCTCCACGGTCACGTCCTGCTTCTTCAGCGACTTGCGGAGGTGGCCGGCGAGCATGACGCTGCTGCCCATCCCGGCGTCGCACGCGATCACGAGCTTGCGGACGTCCTTGCCGTTCATCGTGGGGTCCCTTCGGTGGGTCGGTCGGTCAGCGGTGCGGTCCCGGGGGCGCCGTCGTCCCCGGCGCGGCGCTCGCCGGCGGTCCCGGCGGTGGTCTCGCCGGCGGCCGGGTCCCCGGTTCCCGCCTCGGTCTCGCCGTCCTTCGCGGCGTCGTCGGTGGACGCGGTCGTGCCGCCGGCGTCGTCGCCGCCGTCCGGTTCGGCCGACCGCCCGAAGCCGAGCAGGGCGGCGCCGACCCCGAACGAGACCGCGGCGGAGGCGAGGAGGCCGCCGTAGACGCCGAGCCAGTTGCCGGCGCCCCGGGGCGTCTGCGCCAGGTAGGCGAAGATGCTGCCGGGGGACGGCGACGCGACCAGCCCGGCGCCGGTCGCCGCGAAGATCGCCACGCCGGTCATGCCGCCCGCGATCGCCGCGAGGATCATGCGCGGCTTCATGAGGACGTACGGGAAGTAGATCTCGTGGATGCCGCCGAAGAACTGGATGATCGCGGCGGCGGGGACGCTCGGGCGCAGCCGCTTCGGGCCGAAGAACAGGTACGCGAGCAGCACGCCGATGCCCGGCCCGGGATTGGACTCGATCATGAACAGGACGGACTTGCCGGTCTCGGTCGCCTGCTGGACGCCGAGCGGGGTGAGCACCCCGTGGTTCACGGCGTTGTTGAGGAACAGCACCTTCGCGGGCTCGACCAGCAGCGACGTCAGCGGCAGCAGGTTGTGCTCGACGAGCCATCCGACGGCGTCCCCGGCCCAGTCGGACACGGTGCCCATCACCGGGCCGATCACGGCGCGGCCCGCGACGGCCATGGCGGCGCCGAGGATCCCGGCGGAGAAGTTGTCCACCAGCATCTCGAACCCGGTGCGGACGCGGTCCTGCACCAGCTCGTCGAACAGCTTCAGCAGGTACGCGGTGAGCGGGCCGATGATCATCGCGCCGAGGAACATCGGCTGCTCCGCGCCGACGGCGATGCCGACGGTGGCGACGGCGCCGACCACGGCGCCGCGCTGCCCGTGCACCATCCGGCCGCCGGTGTAGCCGATCAGCACCGGCAGCAGCAGCTTGATCATCGGATCGACGAGCTCGGCCAGGTCCTCGTTCGGCAGCCAGCCGGTCGGGATGAACAGCGCGGTGATCAGGCCCCAGGCGATGAACGCGCCGATGTTGGGCATCACCATCCCGGCCAGCTTGCCGCCGAACCGCTGGACGGTCGCGCGGAGCCCGCTGCCCGCGGGCTCAGGGGTGTAGGCGGTGGCCATCGCGGCCTCCTGTCGATCGGGGGTGGGGTGGTCCCGGGGCGGCCCGGGGGTCAGGCGAGGAGGGGCCGGGCCAGGTCGGGGCTCGGGTGGATGCGGACGATGTCGCGGCGGACGTCGCGCGCCCCCGGCATCCGGCTCGCGGGGAGCCGGACGGCCGCCGCGCCCCAGGCCAGGCCCTCGGCGAGGGCGCGCTCGCCGCGGGCGCCCGCGGCGAGGAACCCGGCGAGCAGGGCGTCGCCCGCCCCGACCGTGCTGCGCGGCCGCGCCACGGGGGCGTCGCCGCTCAGCACGCGGTCGTCGTCCACCGGCACCGCGCCCTCGGCGCCGAGGCTGACGAGCACGCCCCGCGCGCCCCGCCCGCGCAGCTCGCCGGCCGACTCGACGTCGTCGGCGACCGTGACGACCGGGTCGCCGACGGCCTCGGCGAGCTCCTCCAGGTTCGGCTTGACCAGGTCGGGGCCGGCGGCGACCGCCGCGCGCAGCGCGGGCCCGCTGGTGTCGACCGCGACGCGGGCGCCGTCCGCCGCGAACCGGCGGCACAGCGCCGCGTAGGCGGTGTCGGGGACGCCCGGCGGGAGGCTGCCGCAGCAGACGACCCAGCCGGCGCCGCCCGCCGCCGCCTCCTCGACCGCCGCGGTGACCTCGTCCAGTTCCGCGGGGGACAGCGGGCCGCCCGGCTCGTTGAGTTTGGTGACGACGCCGTCGGGCTCGACGACGGTGACGTTGGAGCGGGTGCGCGCGGCGACCCGGACCGCCCGGGCCGGGAGCCCCTCGGCCAGCAGGAGCCGGCGCAGCTCCTCGCCGTCGGCGCCGCCCACCGCGAGGACGGCGGTGGAGTCGGCGCCGTTGGCCAGCAGCGCCCGGGAGACGTTGACGCCCTTGCCGCCCGGGTCCAGCCGCGCCGAACGGGTCCGGATGACGGCGCCGCGCGTCAGCACGTCCACCTCGATCGTCCGGTCGAGGCTCGGGTTGAGCGTCAGCGTGACGATCATGCGCGGCCCGTTCCCGAATGCATGTTGATTTCCTCCTGTTTAAGCTTGTTCTCTTGTATTTATGCCTGTTCTTTGTCCGAGTCAAGAGGGCGGCCGCGGTCGATCGCAGAAAAACCCACATGCGCGCCCCGTTCTCGCCGGTCGCCGATCGGCCGTGGACTCGCGGGCCAACCGGGGAAGGATGAGCGGTGTGGGGGCAGGCGGCCGAGCCGGGGAGGACGGCGTGGCACGACACGGGCGCGCGGCGTCGGCGGTGCGGGAGATCGCCGTCGGGCTGCTCGTCCTGGCCGTGTACGCGGTGGCCACGCACGCGTTCGCCGGGGACCGCGCGGCCGCCGACGCGAACGGGCGGCTGCTCCTCGACGTCGAGCGCCGCACCGGGCTGGACGTCGAACGCTCCCTGAACGACGCCCTGGCGGGGCACGAGCTGCTCGGCGCCCTCGCCGCCTGGGAGTACGCCACCACCTACGTCATCGGCACGTTCGGGTTCCTCGGGTACCTGTGGTGGCGGCGGAGCCCCGCGTACCCGTGGGCCCGCAACACGCTGATCTGGATGACGCTCATCGCGATCGTGTGCTTCGCGCTGTGGCCCGTCACCCCGCCGCGGCTGCTGCCCGGCGGCGGCTACACCGACATCATCGCGCTGCACCATCCGCCCGCCACCTGGGGCACCGGCGTCGTGTCGGCGGGCGCCAACCCCTACGCGGCCATGCCCAGCCTGCACATCGGGTGGATCGCCTGGATCGGCGCCGCCGCCGTCCGCGCCCGCTGCGGGCCCGCCTTCCTGTGGGCGTGCGTCCTGCACCTGGCGGTGACGAGCGTGGTCATCGTGGCGACCGCCGCCCACTACGTCATCGACATCCCGGGCGGGCTGCTGCTGGTCCCGGCCGCCGCGGGCGCCGAGCGGCTGCGCGTCCTGCTCCTGCGCCGCCGCGACCGGACGGGCGGCCGGACGGGCGCCACCGGGGCCGCGCGCGCCCGGCGGGTGGCGGCGCCCGACGCGTTCTTCCTGTACGTCGAGGACGGCGGCGTCCCGCAGGTCGTCGGCGGGGTCGCCGAGTTCGCCGGGCCCGGCCCTCCGGTGGAGCGGGTCCGCGCGCTGATGGCCGAACGGCTGCCCCGGCTGCCCCGGCTCACGCAGCGCGTCGCCCCGGCGGGGATCCTGCGGCGTCCCCGCTGGGTCCCGGCCGGCGACATCGACCTCGACCGGCACGTCGTCGAGATCGAGGCGCCCGCCGCCCCGTCCGCCGGGCGGGACGGCCGCCGCGCCCTGGACGACGCCGTGGCGCGGCTCGCCGCGACCCCGCTGGACCGCGACCGGCCGCTGTGGCGGTTCTGCCTCGTCAGGGGCGGGCCCGGCGGACGGGACGCCGCCGTCATCGTCATGCACCACGCGATCGCCGACGGCATCGGCGTCGTCGACATCCTGCGCGGCGTCCTGGAGCCCCCGCTGCCCGAGGCGGACGTCCCGCGCGGCCCGGGAGGGCTGGTGCGCGCCGCCGCCGTCGTCCCCGGGCTCGTCGCGCTCGCCCGGGACGGCGACGAGCCCGCCGTCGCGATCACCGGCCCGCTCGGCGCCCGCCGCCGCTACGGCACCGCGACGCTGCCCCTCGACCGCGTCCG
>NZ_JBHTJA010000075.1:0-33080 GCF_042675525.1 Actinomadura sediminis | reverse complement strand
CCGCAACGCCGGCTTCTCCAAATGCGACCCGGCGCGCCTGTACCTGCCGGTGATCATGGATCCGATCTACGGCTACCAGGCCGTCAACGTCGAGGCGTTCGCGGGCAACCCGGGGTCGCTGCTGCACTGGACGCGCAAGATGATCGAGATCCGGCAGCGGCACCCGGTGTTCGGCGTCGGCTCGTACGTCGAGCTGGCCGCGTCGAACCCGTCCGTCCTGGCGTACACCCGCGAGATCGGCAACGGGGACGCCAACCAGTGGGGCGGCATGGACACCGTCCTGTGCGTGAACAACCTGTCGCGCTTCCCGCAGCCGGTGGAACTGGACCTGCGGCGGTTCCGCGGGTCGACGCCGATCGAGTGCATGGGCGGCGTGCAGTTCCCCGCGATCGGCGAACTGCCCTACCTGCTGACGCTCCCGGGCCATGGCTTCTACTGGTTCCTCCTTCCGCCGCCGCCCGACGAGACCGAACCCGGCGAAGAGGTGATGTGACCGTGGCGCCGCCCGACCGCCCGCTCGTCCGGCTCCTGGCGGAGTGGCTGCCCAGGCAGCGGTGGTTCGGCGGGAAGCACCGCCCGATCGACGGGCTGTCGATCGGCACCGCGACCGTGCTGCGGCCCGGCGACCCGGGCCTGCACCACCTCGTCCTCGACGTCGCCCAGGACGGCGTCACCGACCGGTACCAGCTTCTCCTCGGCATCCGCCGCGACCTGCCGGAACGGCTGCGGCCCGGCGAGATCGGGCGGGTCGCGGCGGGGGACGGCGGCGACGAGCACGTCTACGACGCGGCCCACGACCCCGAGCTGGCCCGCCCGCTGCTCGCCCACATGGCCGCGGGCGACGCGCTCGGGCCCGTCCGGTTCCGGCACGCGCCCGGCGCCGCCATCCGGACGGACCTGGACGCGGCGCCGAGCCCGGCCGAGCAGAGCAACACCTCGCTGATCTTCGGGGACGACTACATCTGCAAGCTGTTCCGCCGCCTCTCGCCGGGGGTGAACCCCGACCTGGAGATCAACCTCGCGCTGTCCCGGCAGGGCTGCGCGCACGTCCCGGCCGTCCACGGGTGGATGGAGCTCGACCCGGCGGCCGTGGGCGGCGGCGACGAACCGGTGACGCTCGCGCTGCTGTCGGAGTACCTGCGGAGCGGGACGGACGGCTGGCAGCTCGCGCTCACCAGCGTCCGCGACTGGTTCGCGCAGCCCGCGGCGGCGCCCGTCCCGACGGCGCGGGACGCGGGCGCCGCCGGGGGCGACTTCGCCGCGGAGGCCGAACGGCTCGGCGCGGCGACCGCGCAGGTGCACCGCGACCTCGCCGCCGCGTTCGGCGTGACCGAGGTCCCGGCGGACGAGCTGCGGTCCCGGGTGGCGGACATGAACGACCAGCTCACGCAGGTCAGCGCGGCCGTCCCGGAGCTGCGCCCGTACACGGCGGCGATCCGCGACGTGTTCGCGCGGTGCGCGGCGAACGCGCGGCCGCTGCCGTTCCAGCGCGTCCACGGCGACTACCACCTGGGGCAGGCGATGCGGACCGGCACCGGGTGGGTGCTGCTGGACTTCGAGGGCGAGCCCGCCCGGACGCCGCGGGAGCGGCGGGCGCTCGGGCACCCGCTGCGGGACGTCGCGGGGATGCTGCGCTCGTTCGAGTACGCGGCGCGGTTCCTGCAGGCCGGGGAGGGCGGCGACGCCCCTCCGGCGGCCGCCGAGGCGATCGAGGAGCGGGCGCGGGCATGGGCGGAGCGGAACCGGGCGGCGTTCTGCCGCGGGTACGCGGCCGCGGGCGGCCCCGACCCGGTGGCGCACGCCGGGCTGCTGCGGGCCCTGGAGCTGGACAAGGCCGTCTACGAGGTCCGCTACGAGGCGCGCAACCGCCCGTCCTGGCTGCCCGTCCCGCTCCGCACCCTGGAGCGGCTGGCGGGCTGAACCCGGCCGGCGCCGTCACAGGTCGATGGCGTAGTCGAGGACGACGCGGTCGGCGGGCAGCACGATGTCGCGGCACACCTCCATGACGACCGGCCCCGACAGCAGCCGGCGGGTGATGGCGAGGACGGGCACGCCGCCGGCGAGCCGCAGCGTCTCGGCCTCGTCGGGGGTCGGCATCCGCGACCGGACCGACTCCTCGACGCGCGTCGGCGGGTGCCCGAGGTAGGCGAGCTGCGCGAGCGTCCCGCCGGGCCACGGCTCCCGGGCGGGGTCGGCGACCGGCGTGCCGCCGACCAGGTCCCACGGCAGGAAGTTCACCGAGATCTGCTGCGGCTCGCCCCGCGCGTAGAAGACGAACCGGCGGCGCAGCAGTTCCGTCCCCGGCGGCAGTTCGAACAGCGCGCCCAGTTCGGGGTCGGCGCGGACCCGGGTGAACTCCTTGTCGAGCCGGTACTCCTCCCAGGAGATCTTCTGGTCGCGGGTGAACGTCGTCTGCGGCGCGTCCGGCGCCCGCTCCGGCGGGCCGGCGGGCGGCCCGGCGGGGGCGACGGCGCGGTACCGGTCCATCGCGACGCGGCGGGCGGGCGGCCGGATCCGGACGACGGTGCCGCCGCCGCGGCGGGTCTCCACGAGGCCCTCGCCGCGCAGCACCCCGATGGCGTGCCGCACGACGATCTCCGAGACGCCGTGCGCCCGCCGCAGCTCCGCCATGGTCGGCAACCGCGATCCCGGCGGGAGGCTGCCGTCCCGGATCCCTTCTCGCAGCGTGTCGGCGATGCGCAGATAGGCGGGACGGTCCGGCACGGGCGTCCACCTCCCCTTCTTCGGCGCGCCCCGCCGCCCGCACGGTCCGCGGCGCGGCGCTCCCTCCGGCGTTCGATCCGGCGTTCGATTCTCGGCCGCCCCTCCAGTCCCTTCCATCCCTGCTCGGCGCTATCCGCGGGGGCACGGTCCGCTTACGGACAGCTTGACACCTCTGAGACCGAGTAAGACTTTTGTATACAGAAAGCCGCCTCGGGGAAAGGACGACCTTGATGGGCGACTTCGACGATCTGAAGACGGCCATCGAGACGGAGTTTCCGGGCTGGCAGGTCTGGCGCAGCGACGCGGGCCGCTGGTACGCGACCCGCAGCGGCGATCTCACCGACGCCCAGTTGCAGGCGGGATATGCGATGACGGTGGCCGCGGACGATTCGGCGGGCCTGCGCGCGCTGCTGCGCGAGCAGACCGCGGAGGGGCGGGGCGACCGGTGACGCGGACGCGGGGACCGTCGCGGCCCGGCCCGTGCGCGGGGCCGGACCGGGCCGGGGCGGGACGGAACGACAGGTACTTGTGTCGCTGGAGTGACACGAAAGTGGAGCCCGGGGCGGAGGGGTCGATGTAGCCCCTGGGGCCATATGGACGTGACCGTACGGGCGGCGCCTTTCCGCGCGACCCCAAACAAAGAGCGGCGCCGCCCGTACGGTCGCAACTTTTTCGCTGAGAATCCCACGAGCCGCCAAGAATTGTTCGGCGGACGCGGCGGGCCGCCCGTCCGCCGGCGCGAGTGGCGCAACCGTCACAAGACGGTGCATCATGCCCGATCGCAACCCCCGTCTCCTGAACGGATCGCAATCTGTTGGAAAGGGTCGGTCCGCTCATGTGAAACAGGCCGATCTCGGGGCACTCATCCCTGTGGAAGCGACAGCAGGGGACGGGGACGAGGAGGCCATGACGCCATGGCGCGGGTGACGCACGCGGAGATCGACCGGCTCGTCGGCGGCGACCACCATGACCCGCACGGCGTCCTCGGCGCCCATCCGGGGCGCTCGGGCGTCACCGTCCGGGCGTTGCGCCCGCTCGCCGAACGGGTCGAGGTCGTCCTGCCGAACGGCGACCGGCACCCGCTCCGGCACGTCCACCAGGGCGTTTTCGCGGGCACCCTGCCGATCGGGTCGTCGCTGTCGGGCGACGACGAGGACGAGGCGCCGCTCGCGGTGCCCGACTACCGGCTCGCCGTCGCCTACGGGGACGGGCTCGAGACCGTGCAGGACGACCCGTACCGGCACCTCCCGACGCTCGGCGAGCTGGACCTGCACCTGATCAGCGAAGGCCGGCACGAGGAGCTGTGGCACGCGCTCGGCGCCCGCGTCCGCACCTACACCTCGGCGTTCGGCCAGGTCACCGGCACCGCGTTCGCGGTGTGGGCGCCGACCGCGCGCGGCGTCCGGGTCGTCGGCGACTTCAACCACTGGGACGGGCGCGCCCACCCCATGCGGTCGCTCGGGTCCACGGGCGTCTGGGAGCTGTTCGTCCCGGGCGTCGGCGACGGCATGCGCTACAAGTTCGAGATCCTCGGGGCCGACGGGCACTGGCGCACGAAGGCCGACCCGATGGCCCGCTACACCGAGCAGCCCCCGGCGACCGCGTCCCGCGTGTTCACCTCGTCCTACGAGTGGGGCGACACCGAATGGATGGACGCCCGCAAGCAGCACGACTGGCTGCACGAGCCGATGAGCGTGTACGAGGTCCACCTCGGGTCGTGGCGTCCCGGCCTCGGCTACCGGGACCTCGCGGAAGAGCTCACCACGTACGTCAGGGACATGGGGTTCACGCACGTCGAACTCCTGCCCGTCACCGAGCACCCGTACGGTCCGTCCTGGGGCTACCAGGTGACGTCCTATTACGCGCCCACGTCCCGGTTCGGGACCCCGGACGACTTCCGCTACCTCGTCGACCGGCTGCACCAGGCGGGCGTCGGCGTCCTCATGGACTGGGTCCCCGCCCATTTCCCCAAGGACGAGTGGGCCCTCGCCCGGTTCGACGGCACCGCCCTGTACGAGCACGACGACCCGACGCGCGGCGAGCACCCCGACTGGGGGACGCTCGTGTTCAACTACGGCCGCGCCGAGGTCCGCAACTTCCTCGTGGCGAACGCGTCGTACTGGCTGGAGGAGTTCCACATCGACGGGCTCCGTGTGGACGCCGTGGCGTCGATGCTGTACCTGGACTACTCCCGCGAAGAGGGCGGCTGGACCCCGAACGTGTACGGCGGGCGGGAGAACCTGGAGGCGATCTCCTTCCTGCAGGAGATGAACGCCACGGTCTACAAGCGCAACCCCGGGGTCATCACGGTCGCCGAGGAGTCGACGGCGTGGCCCGGCGTGTCCCGCCCCACCCACCTGGGCGGGCTCGGCTTCGGGTTCAAGTGGAACATGGGCTGGATGCACGACACGCTGGAGTATCTGCGTCACGAACCGGTGTTCCGGAACTACCACCACAACGAGATCACGTTCTCGCTCATGTACGCGTTCTCGGAGAACTACGTCCTGCCGCTGTCGCACGACGAGGTCGTCCACGGGAAGGGCTCGCTGCTGAGCAAGATGCCCGGCGACACGTGGCAGAAGTTCGCCGGGCTGCGCGCGCTCCTGGCCTACATGTGGTCGCACCCCGGCAAGCAGCTCCTGTTCATGGGGCAGGAGTTCGGGCAGGGCGCCGAATGGGCCGAGGAACGCCCGCTGGACTGGTGGCTGCTGGAGAACGCCGCCGAAGGCGCGAACCACCTCGGCCTGCAGAAACTCGTCCGCGACCTGAACCTCGCCTACCGCGAGGAACCCGCGCTGTGGACGCGCGACAGCGACCACGAGGGCTTCCGCTGGATCGACGGGAACGACGCGGGCGGCAACACGCTGTCCTACCTGCGGTACGGGACGCCGCCCGAGAACGACCCGGAGGGCGCGGCGGGCGCGGCGGGCGCGGCCGAACCGCCGGTCGTCGCCTGCGTGATCAACTTCTCCGGGAACCCGCACGAGGACTACCGGCTCGGACTCCCCCGCACGGGCGGGTGGCGGGAGATCCTCAACACCGACGTGTACGAGTACGGCGGCAGCGGCGTCGGCAACCTCGGCCGCATCGAGGCCGTCGCCGAACCCTGCCACGGGCTGCCCGCGTCGGCCGTGCTGCGGGTCCCGCCGCTCGGCGCCGTCTGGTTCGCGCCCGAATAGTCCCGCTCCGCCCGTCGGCGCCGCTCATTAGAGTTGCCCCATGACCGCCGACGGCCAGCGCCTCCACCTCGTCCCGTCCCAGTTCACCGTGGGGCACCAGCCGCACGCGACGTTCCCCGAGGACGACGAGTGGATCGCGCTCGTCCGCGCGCCGGAGGGCCTCACCGTCGTGCGGGAGGCGTCGCCCTTCGGTGACGCGCAGCGCTGGGTCGGCTTCTACGGGGACGCGGGGCACGGCCTCGACGCGCCCGGCATGCTCGCCGCGATCGTCGGCCCGCTCGCCGAGGCCGGGATCCCGGTGTTCGTCGCCTCCACCTACCACGCCGACCTCGTCCTCGTGCCCGAGCACGCGCAGCGGGGCGCCGCCGACGCGCTGCGCGCCGCCGGTCACCGCGTCGAGGGCGCCTGACCACCGGTCAGAGCCGGTCGAGGAGCCAGCGGGGGCCGGTGACGCCGGCGCCCGCCGCCGCGCAGCGGGCCCGCAGCTCCCGGTCGGCCGTCACCACCAGGTGCACCGTGCCGGGCGCGGGATCGGCGACGAGATCCACGATGTGGTCGTCGCCGCTGCCGGGCGCCGCCGTGACCCGCACGCCGTCCACCGGCTCGTCCGCGACGCCCCGCGCCTGCCCCTCGACGACCAGGACGATCTCCGGGTAGCAGCGGTCGAACGGCACCAGGCCGTCCGGCACGCCCGTCACTCCCCCGGTCAGCGCCTTAAGGTCGTCGCGGAGGCGGGCGTTCGCCCCGGCCCGGTCCTTCCACCACCCGTCGGCTCGGGAGCCCACGACGTTCGCGGCGTCCACCACGAGGACGAGCCGGACCATGGCGTCCCGCAGGCGCGGCCACGAACGGGCGAACGGCTCGAACAGCTTGAGCCCCGCGACGTCCTCGACCCGTACCCAGCGGGCGTCGCGCGTCTCCCGGGAGGCCGCCTTCACCGGCGCCGTCCCGGGCAGCTCGCCGATCACCGACGTGAACGACCAGCCGCCGTGGTCCTCGACGCCGGTGCCGTGCACGGTCACCGTCCGGGTGTCGAGCGTGCACTCCTCGGACGTCTCGCGCAGCGCGCCCGTCACGGCGTCCTCATGGCTGTGCAGGGCCCCGCCGAACATGCCCCACGTGCCGCCGCCCAGCCCCCACCAGGCGCGCTGCTGCAGCAGCGTCCACACCTGCCCGCCGTGGTCCCGGTGGTAGGCCAGCAGCCCCGCCGCGCCGAACCGTCCCCAGTGGCGGTGCCCCTGCGCGCAGTCGGCCCATCCGTCGCCGTCACCCATGCAGCCGACCATATCCGCTGCTTACGCGCTCGCGATGGCAAGTAACGTGGGGAGGTCCGCTCGGCGCCCGCCGATCCCGCGCGAGGAGAGAGATGCCGCCTGCCCCGCTCCAACCCGACGACCCCCGCACCGTCGGGCGTTTCCGCCTGACCGGGCGGCTCGGCGAGGGCGGCCAGGGCGTGGTCTTCCTCGGCGAGGGCCCCGGGGGCGAACGCGTCGCCGTCAAGATGCTCAAGACCACCGACGAGTCGGCCCGCGCGCGTTTCGCCCGGGAGATGGCGGCGGCGCAGCGGGTCGCGCCGTTCTGCACGGCGGCGGTCCTGGACGCCTCGGCGGACGCGGCCGTCCCGTACGTGGTGAGCGAGTACATCGACGGGCCGTCACTCCAGGACCGCGTGCTGGAGCAGGGCCCGCTGCGGGAGGGGGAGCTGCAGCGGCTCGCCGTGAACACCGCCAGCGCCCTCGCCGCGATCCACGGCGCCGGGATCGTGCACCGCGACCTCAAGCCCGCGAACGTCCTGCTCGGCCCGGACGGCCCGCGCGTCGTCGACTTCGGGATCGCCCGCGCCATCGACGCCGAGACCCACACGCAGCTCGTCGGGACGCCCGCGTACTTCGCCCCCGAATGGCTGGAGGGGCACCCCCCGACGGACAAGTCGGACGTCTTCGCGTGGGCGGGCACGATCGTGTACGCGGCCACGGGGCGCCCGCCGTTCGGCCCCGCCGACAGCATCCCGGCCGTCATGCACCGGATCGCGAACGGCGACCCGGACCTCGACGGGGTGCCGTCCTGGCTGGCGCCGCTGCTCACCGAGTGCCTCGCGAAGGACCCGGCCCGCCGCCCCACCGCCCGCGACCTGATGGTGCGGCTCGTCGACCCGTCCGCCGAGCACGGCCCCGTGCCCGCACCGCCGCCCGTCCCGGTGCCCGGGCCGCCCCCGCCGCCCGGTCCGGCCGGAGGCGTCACGGCGGCGCCGGCCGCGGCGCCGCGCCGGAAGGGGCGCGCCGCCGTCCCGGCCGCCGTCGTCGCCGTGATCGCGCTCCTGGCGGGCGGCTGGTTCGCCTTCGACGCGCTGACCGGCGGCACCGGCGACGCCCCGCCCGCCGCGTCGTCTTCCTCCGGTGTCCCCGAGACGCCCACGAGCGGCCCGACGAACAGCCCGTCCAGCCCGTCGCCGAGCCCGTCCCGGACGTCCGACGGGCCGCTGCCGGACGGGTTCGCGGGCACCTGGACGGGCACGATCACCCAGACGGGCGGCATCACCATCGGGGACGCGAGCACCCCGGTGACGATCGACCTCGACGACACTGGGGAGGGCACCGCCGACTACACCGGGTGGGGCTGCCGGATGTCGCTGTCGCTCATCGACGCGGGACCCGGGCGCGCCGAGTTCCGGGAACGGGTCGAGGACGGCACCGGCATCACCGGCTTCTGCATGGGCGGCACGGTCACCCTCGAGCGCATGTCCGGGGGCCTGCGGTACCGCTCGGCGGGAACCGGCGACGTCCGGGGCATGCTCCGGTCCGCCTGACCCCGTGATGAACGGCACAGTGCCGTCCGCCCCGCACCCGAATACCATTCGGGACGGACGTGCCGGTTGATCAGGGAGCAGCGTTGAGCGTCGAGGCGGGACCGCAGGACCATGCCGACATGTGGAACACCCTGTCGGGAGCCGAGCTGATCCAGGCGCTCGCCGACGGCCGCTTCCCCGAGCTCTCCGACATCAACGCCCACATCGGCCAGGTGATCACGAGCGCCGAGCCGGGCCGGGTCGACATCTCCTGGACGCCCGCCGAGCACCTGTGCAACCCCGGCGGCACCGTCCACGGCGGCTACATCGCCATGATCATGGACAACGCGGTCTGCCTCGCGGGCTCCAGCACGTGCGAGCACTTCATGCCGATGCTGACCCTGAACCTCAACGTCGACTACCTCCGCGCCGTCCATGCCGGCCGCACCTACACGGTCACCGGGACCTGCGTCCACCCCGGCGGCACCCGCATGGTCGCGAACGCCCTGATCTCCGACGCGTCCGGCCGCCCCGTGGCCCAGGCGACCGCCGGCGTCCTCCCCAACAAGGCGTTCGCCCGCTGATCCGGTTCCCGGCGCCCCGGCGCCGGAGGCCGTGCGGAGCGGGCTCGTCCTCCGGGAGGATCCCGGGCGGTACCCGGGGCGCATCCGGGGGCGCGGGGCCGAGCACATAGTCTGAACCCATGGTGGATCCCGGCACAGTCGTCAACGTCATCAAGCAGGCACGCGAGCGGCGGACGGCGCCGCTGATCCTCGAACTGGACCTCACCGACGGGATCGTGGAGACCGCGCCCGCCGATCCCCTCTCGGCGATCATGTCGATGCGCCGCACCCACTTGCGGGACGTCCTGGACGGCCTGCGCCGCGCCCGGTCGGACGCGCGCGTCCGGGCCCTGGTCGTGAAGATCACCGGCGGGATCGGGATGGCGCTCGCGCAGGAGCTGCGGGAGTCGGTGCAGGCGCTGCGGGACGCGGGCAGGCACACGGTCGCGTGGGCGGAGACGTTCGGGGAGGGCGGGCGCGGCAACGTCCCGTACTACCTGGCCAGCGCGTTCGACGAGGTGTACCTGCAGCCGACGGGCGACGTGGGGCTGACCGGCGTGGCGCTGGAGGAGCCGTTCCTCGCGGGGGCGCTGGAGAAGGCCGGGGTCCGGCCGCTGTTCGCGGCGCGGCACGAGTACAAGACCATGGCGAACACGTTCATGGAGAAGGCGTACACGCCCGAGCACGAGGAGTCGTCGCGGCGGCTGGTGGCGTCGTTCGGGGAGCAGCTCGCGGCCGGGATCGCGGCGTCGCGGGGGCTGCCGGTGGAGAAGGTGCGGGAGCTGGTCGACCGCGGGCCGCTGCTCGCCGACGAGGCGCTGGAGGAGGGCCTCGTCGACCACCTCGGGTACCGGGACGAGGTGTACGCGGGGCTGCGCAAGCGGTTCGGCGACGAGGCCCAGCTCAGGTACGTCGCGCGCTACAACCGGACGCAGGGGTTCGCGAAGAGGCTGCCGCAGCCGGGCAGGCAGGACGTCGTGGCGCTGATCAACGGCCAGGGCCCGATCCGGCTGGGCCGCAGCGGGCGCGGGGGGCCGCTGCCGAACTCGGGCCCGGCGATGGGCTCCGACACGGTGGGGGCCGCGTTCCGCGCGGCGGTGAAGGACGAGCGGGTCAAGGCGATCGTGTTCCGGGTGAACAGCCCCGGCGGTTCGGCGGTGGCGTCGGACGCCATATGGCGGGAGGTCACGCTGGCCCGCAAGGCCGGCAAGCCGGTGATCGTCTCGATGGGCGACGTGGCGGCGTCCGGCGGCTACTACGTGTCGATGGGCGCCGACGTGATCCTGGCGCAGCCCGGGACGATCACCGGGTCGATCGGCGTCGTGGTCGGGAAGGCCGTGGTCAGCGACCTGCTCGACCGGGTCGGCATCGGGATGGGGACGGTCGCGGACGGCGCGCACGCCCGGATGTTCAGCTCCACGAAGGAGTTCAGCGAGTCGGAGTGGGAGCGGATCAACGCGTCCCTCGACCGGATCTACGACGACTTCACCGCGAAGGTCGCGCAGGGCCGCGGGCTGTCCCGCGACCGGGTGCACGAGCTGGCGCGGGGCCGGGTGTGGACGGGCGCGGACGCCCGCGAGGGCGGCCTCGTGGACGAGCTGGGCGGCCTGGAGGCGGCCCTGGAGCTGGCGCGGAAGAAGGGCGGGCTGCCCGCGGACGCGCCGGTCCGGTCCTACCCGCACGCGTCGCCGCTGGAGCGGCTCAAGCCGCCGGAGTCGAGCGAGGACCGCACCGCCGCGTCCGCCCGGTTCGACGGCTGGGGGTCGCTGGGCGGGCTCGCGGCGCGGCTCGGGCTGCCGTCCGCCGGCCCGCTCGTCCTTCCGGGCTCGTGGGAGATCCGCTGACGTGGCGGCCGGCACGGACTTCGTCGACGCCGTCGCCGGATTCGCCACCGGCGTGGTGGTGCTGACGGTCCGCGACGGCCGCGACGACCACGGGACGACGGTGACGTCGTTCATGTCGGTGTCGCTGGAGCCGCCGATGGTGCTGGCGGGGGTGTCCTCGTCGTCGTACCTGGCGGAGGTGCTGGGGCGCCGCGACCGGTGGGCCGCGACCGTCCTGTCGTCCGGGCAGCGGGCCCTCGCCGGGCGGTTCGCGGCGGCGGGCCGTCCGGGCGCGCGCATCCTGCTGGCGAGCGAGCCGCACCACCGGGGGCCGGTGTCGGGCGCGCTGATCCCGGAGAACGGGCTCGCGGCGCTGGAGTGCGAG
Source organism: Actinomadura sediminis (assembly GCF_042675525.1). Taxonomy (NCBI): domain Bacteria; kingdom Bacillati; phylum Actinomycetota; class Actinomycetes; order Streptosporangiales; family Thermomonosporaceae; genus Actinomadura; species Actinomadura sediminis. Next base: position 21,621 of record NZ_JBHTJA010000075.1, on the reverse strand, counting down.
AACCGGCGGACGATCGAGGCGGGCGACCACACGCTGTTCGTCGCGGAGGTGCTGGGCGCCGACTACATCGCGCGGGACCGCAGGCCGCTGATCCGGGTCAACCGCCGCTACCTGGGGCAGTGACCCGCGCGCCCTTCTTCCAGACCGCCTTGGTGAGGGGGACGCCGGGGCGGTAGGCGAGGTGGATGTGCGAGGGGGCGTCCAGTACGTGGACGTCCGCGCGCGCGCCGGGCGCGAGGCGTCCGACGTCTGTGCGGCGGAGCGCCCGCGCGCCCCCCGCGGTGGCGGACCACACGGCCTCGGCGGGCGTCATCCGCATGTCGCGGACGGCGACGGCGACGCAGAACGCCATGCTCGAGCTGTAGCAGGACCCGGGGTTGCAGTCGGACGCGAGCGCCACCGCGGCGCCCGCGTCCAGGAGGCGGCGCGCGTCCGGGTAGGGCTGCCGGGTGGAGAACTCGACGCCCGGCAGGAGCGTCGCGACGGTCTGGGACGAGGCGAGCGCGTCGACGTCGGCGTCGGACAGGAACGTGCAGTGGTCGGCGGACGCGGCGTCGAGGTCGACCGCGAGCCGGACGGCCGGTCCCTCGGTGAGCTGGTTCGCGTGCAGGCGCGGCGTCAGGCCCGCCTTGATCCCGGCCTCGAGGATCTCCCGGGCCTGGTCGGCGTCGAACGCGCCGCGCTCGCAGAACACGTCGACCCAGCGGGCGTGGGGGGCGCACGCGGCGAGCATCTCGCCCGCCGCGAGCCGGGTGTAGGAGGCGGCGTCGGCGCCCTCCGGGACGACGTGCGCGCCCAGGTACGTGACCTCGTCGGCGTACTCGGCGGCGATCCGCACCGCCCGTTCCTCCTGCTCGACCGTGAGCCCGTACCCCGACTTGCACTCGACGGTCGTCGTGCCCTGCCGGGCCATCTCGGCCACGAGCCGCCGGACGGTCGCGCGCAGCTCACCGTCGGACGCGGCCCGCGTCCGGGCGACCGTGGTGCGGATGCCGCCCGCCGCGTACGGCTCGCCGCTCATCCGGGCGGCGAACTCCTCGGCGCGCTCCCCCGCGAACACCAGGTGGGCGTGCGAGTCGACGAAGCCGGGCAGGACCGCGCGCCCTCCGGCGTCGAACCGCTCGTCGGCGTCGGGGGCCCCGGCCGCGGGCCCCGTCCACGCGACCGTGTCGCCGTCGAGGACGAGCGCGGCGTCCCGGACGATCCCGAGCGGGCCCTCGCCGGTCGCGGGGTCGTTCGTGACGAGTTCGCCGATGCCGGTGATCAGGGTGCTCAAGCGGTCTCCTCCGTGACGGTCTCGATGGCGGCGGCCAGTGCGCCGGGCACGTCGTCGATCAGCAGGTGGCGGCCGTCGCGGACGACCGGGCGTCCCGAGACGACGACGTGCCGGACGTCCGCGGCGGTCGCGGCGAACACGGCCGCCTCGGCGGCGTGCGCGGCCCCGGCCCCGGCCGTCCGCACCGAGCCGAGGTCGACCGTGACGAGGTCGGCGTACGCGCCGGGCTCGAGGCGGCCCGCCTCCGGCCAGCCGAGCCCGTAGTGCCCGTGCCGGGTCGCGGCGGTGAGCAGTTCCCCGGCGGTCCAGTGGCCGCGCCGCCGGGTGCGCAGCCGCTCGTCGAGCTCGACGGCGCGGGCCTCCTCGAACAGGTCGACCACGGCGTGCTGGTCGGAGCCGAGGCATACCGGGGAGCCCGCGTCGGCCAGGTCGCGGGCGGGCCCGATGCCGTCGGCGAGGTCGCGTTCGGTCGTCGGGCACATGCACACGCCGGTCATGGTGGTGCCGAGCAGGGCGATGTCGTCGGCGGTCAGGTGGGTCGCGTGCACGGCCGTCGCGAACGCGCCGAGCGCCCCGGCCTCGGCGAGCAGCCGCGCCGGCGTCGTCCCGTACGCCTCCCGGCACGCGTCGTTCTCCTCCGGCTGCTCCGACAGGTGGACGTGCAGCGGCGCGCGGCGCTCCTTCGCCCAGGACGCGACGGCGCCGAGCTGCTCGCGGGGCACGGCCCGGACGGAGTGGATCGCGGCGCCGACCCGGGCGTGCCCGGTCCCCCGCTTGTGCACCGCGTCGTGGAGGGCGCCGGCGCGGCGGGCCCAGTTCCCGGCGGTGCCGTCGCCGAACCGGAGCTGGGGGCCCGTGAGGGGCCGGCCGATGCCGCCGGTGAGGTAGCAGGCGTCCAGGAGGGTGATGCGGATCCCGGCGTCGGCGGCGGCGGCGATCAGCGCCTCGCCCATCGCGTTCGGCTCGTCGTAGGGGTCGCCGCCGGGGCGGTGGTGCAGGTAGTGGAACTCGCCGACGCAGCTGATCCCGGCGAGGGCCATCTCGGCGAAGGCCGCGGCGGCGAGGGCCCGGTAGGAGCCGGGGTCGAGCCGGTCGGCGACCTCGTACATCTGCTCCCGCCACGTCCAGAACGTCCCGCGCTGTTTCTGGACGCGGGAGCGGAGGGCGCGGTGGAAGGCGTGGGAGTGGGCGTCGGCGAGGCCGGGGAGGGTCAGGCCGGGGAGGCGGACGGCGCCCGGCGGGGCCGGGACGCCGCGTTCGACGCGGGAGATCCGTTCGCCGTCGGCCTCGACGAGCACGTCGGCCGCCACACCGTCACCGAGCCAGGCGAACTGCGCATGCCACTGCATAACAGACCCCTACCCGGCCGTCAGGTCGTCCAGCACCGCCGCGAGGGCCGCGACGCCCGCGAGGCAGTCGGCGGTGTCGGCGTGCTCGGCCGGCGCGTGCGACACACCGGTCGGGTTCCGGACGAACAGCATCGCGGTCGGCACCCGCGCGGACAGGATCCCGGCGTCGTGCCCGGCGCCGGTGGGGAGCACCGGCACGCCCCCGAGCGTTCTCGCGAGCCGGTCGCGCAGGTCGAGGTCGAAGCCGACGATCCCGGTGTAGGACTCCTCGGCGAGCTCCACCGCGACGCCGTGCGGACGGGCGGCGGCGCGGGCCGCCGCGTCCACGTCGGCGACCGTCCGGCGGACGGCCGCGTCGTCGGGCCCGCGCGCGTCCAGCCATCCGGTGACCGCCGACGCGATCGCGTTCACCCCGTTCGGCGTCACCCGGACCTTGCCGACGGTCGCGACCGTCCCGTTCCGTTCGGCGGCCTCGCGCGCCGCCAGCACCATGCCCGCGAACGGGAGCATCGGGTCGCGCCGGTCGGCGAGCCCGGTCGTCCCGGCGTGGTTGCCCTCGCCCGCGAAGTCGAACCGCCAGCGTCCGTGCGGGACGATCGCGCTCGCGACCCCGACGGGCCCGGCGAGGGCGCGGCCCTGCTCGACGTGGAGCTCGACGAAGCAGCCGACGCGGTCCAGCAGGCCGTCGTCGGGGCCGATCGCCTCGGGGTCGAGGCCCGCGTGGTGCAGGACGTCGGCGAACGTGCGTCCGTCCGCGTCGGTCAGAGCGCGCGCCCTCGCGGGGTCGATCGTCCCGGTGAGCAGCCGGGAGCCGAGGCAGGCGACGCCGAACCGGGCGCCCTCCTCCTCGGCGAACGCCGCGACGCCGACCGGACGGCGCGGCCGGACGCCGCGGTCCCGCAGCAGGTCGATCGCCGCGAACGCCGACACGACGCCCAGCGGGCCGTCGAACGCGCCGCCGCCCGGGACGGAGTCGAGGTGGCTTCCGGTCAGGACGGCGGGTCCCCGCGCGCCCTCGGGCCGCCACCACGCGATCATGTTGCCGTTGGCGTCGTGCTCCACGTCGAGGCCCCGGCGCCGCGCCTCGTCGGCGAACCAGGCGCGGCACTCCAGCTCGGGGGGCGTCCACGCGAACCGCCGGTAGCCGCCCGTCGCGGCGTCGCGGCCGAGCGGCAGCAGGTCCGCCCACATCTCCTCGAAGCCCATGCGCCCTGCTCTACCGGCTCTGCATGGGGATCCGGACGCCGCGCTCCGCGGCGACCTCGGCGGCCCGGTCGTACCCGGCGTCCACGTGCCGCATCACGCCCGTGCCCGGGTCGTTCGTCAGGACGCGCCGCAGCTTCTCGGCGGCGAGCGGCGTCCCGTCCGCCACGCACACCTGCCCCGCGTGGATCGACCGGCCGATGCCGACGCCGCCGCCGTGGTGGATCGACACCCAGGTGGCGCCGGACGCGGTGTTGAGCATCGCGTTCAGCAGCGGCCAGTCGGCGATGGCGTCCGATCCGTCCGCCATGCCCTCGGTCTCCCGGTACGGGCTCGCGACGGAGCCGCAGTCCAGGTGGTCGCGGCCGAGGACGATCGGCGCGCTGATCTCGCCGCGCGCCACGAGGTCGTTGAAGACCTCCCCGGCCTTGTCGCGTTCGCCGTAGCCGAGCCAGCAGATGCGCGACGGGAGGCCCTGGAAGTGGACCTTCTCCCCCGCCATCCGGATCCAGCGGGCCAGCGACTCGTTCTCCGGGAACAGCTCCAGGATCGCGCGGTCGGTGCGGGCGATGTCCTTCGGGTCGCCCGACAGCGCCGCCCACCGGAACGGCCCCTTGCCCTCACAGAACAGGGGGCGGATGTAAGCGGGAACGAACCCGGGGAAGGCGAACGCGCGGTCGTACCCCGCCAGCTCTGCCTCGCCCCGGATGGAGTTGCCGTAGTCGAACACTTCGGCGCCCGCGTCCTGGAACCCGACCATCGCTTCCACGTGCTTCGCCATGGAGGCGCGCGCGCGGGAGATGAACCCGTCGCGGTCCTTCTCGCGCGCGTCCGCCATGTCAGCGAACTCGACGCCGGACGGCAGGTACATCAGCGGGTCGTGCGCGCTCGTCTGGTCGGTGACGATATCGATCGGCGCGCCCCGCCGCAGCAGCTCGGGCACCACGTCCGCCGCGTTCCCGAGGACGGCGATCGACAGCGGGCGCCGCGCCGCCCGGGCGTCCTCGGCCAGCCGCAGCGCGTCGTCGAGCGACTCGGCCCGCACGTCGCAGTACCGGTGCTCCACCCGGCGCTCGATCCGCGACGGGTCGCACTCGATACAGATCGCGACGCCGCCGTTCATCGTCACCGCGAGGGGCTGCGCGCCGCCCATGCCGCCGAGCCCCGCGGTGAGCGTGACCGTCCCGGCCAGCGTGCCGCCGAACCGCTTCGCCGCCACGGCCGCGAACGTCTCGTACGTCCCCTGCAGGATCCCCTGCGTCCCGATGTAGATCCACGACCCGGCGGTCATCTGCCCGAACATCGTCAGCCCGAGCGACTCGAGCCGCCGGAACTCCTCCCACGTCGCCCACTGCGGCACGAGGTTCGAGTTCGCGATGAGCACCCGGGGCGCCCACTCGTGCGTGCGGAAGATCCCGACCGGCTTGCCCGACTGGACGAGCAGCGTCTCGTCGCCGTCGAGGTCGGCGAGCGAGCGGACGATGCCGTCGAAGGCGTCCCAGCTCCGCGCCGCCTTCCCCGAGCCCCCGTAGACGACGAGTTCGTCCGGGTGCTCGGCGACCTCCGGGTCGAGGTTGTTCTGGATCATGCGCAGGGCGGCCTCCTGGGGCCAGCCCTTCGCCGTCAGCTGGGTGCCGTGGGGGGCACGTACCGTCCGAGGTCCGGACATGGGGAACTCCTTCAGGAAAGGGGGCCGACTACGGATTCGGCGGCCGTCACGAGCGAGCCGTCCCGGACGAGCTCGGTCGCGGCGGCGATCTCGGGGGCGAGGTAGCGGTCGGGGCCGGGCGGGGGGACCACGTCGCGCAGCCGCGCGACGACGGCGGCGGTCGCCGGGCCGGGCCGCAGCGGCGCCCGCAGGTCGAGCGCCCGCGCGGCGGTGAGGATCTCGATCGCGACGACCTGGGCGAGGCCGTCGACCGCGCGCCGCAGCTTGCGCGCCGCGTTCCAGCCCATGGACACGTGGTCCTCCTGCATCGCCGAGCTCGGGATCGAGTCGGCGCTCGCCGGCGCCGCGAGCCGCTTCAGCTCCGACACGATCGCGGCCTGCGTGTACTGGGCGATCATGTGCCCGGAGTCGACGCCCGGATCGTCCGCCAGGAACGCCGGCAGGCCCGCCGACCGTCCCTTGTCGAGCATGCGGTCCGTGCGCCGCTCCGACATCGACGCGACGTCCGCGACCGGGATCGCCAGGAAGTCGAGCACGTACGCGATCGGCGCGCCGTGGAAGTTGCCGTTCGACTCGACGCGCCCGTCCGGCAGGACGACCGGGTTGTCGACGGCCGAGGCCAGCTCGCGCCCCGCGACCAGTTCGGCGTGCGCGAGCGTGTCCCGCGCCGCGCCGTTCACCTGCGGGGAGCAGCGCAGCGAGTACGCGTCCTGGACCCGGGTGCAGTCCGGGCCGCGGTGCGACTCCATGATCTCCGACGCCGCCAGCAGCCGCCGCAGGTTGGCCGCCGACGTCCCCTGCCCGGGATGCGGCCGGAGTTCCTGCAGGTCGGCGGCGAAGACCCGGTCGGTGCCGAGCAGCGCCTCGACGCTCATGGCGGCGGCCAGGTCGGCGGCCGTGAGGAGCCGGTGCAGATCGTGCATCGCCAGCACCAGCATCCCGAGCATCCCGTCGGTGCCGTTCAGCAGCGCGAGCCCCTCCTTGGCCGCGAGCCTCACCGGCGCGATGCCCGCCTCCGCGAGCACGTCCGCCGTGTCCCGCAGCTCGCCGCGGGCGTCCCGCGCGCGGCCCTCCCCGATCAGGGCCAGCGCGACGTGCGCGAGCGGCGCCAGGTCGCCCGAGCAGCCGAGGCTGCCGTGCTCGAACACCTGCGGGGTGATCCCCGCGTTGAGCAGCCCGGCGAGCGTCCGGGCGGTCGTCGGCTGCACGCCCGTCCGCCCGGTCGCCAGCGTCCGCAGCCGCAGCAGCATCAGCGCCCGGACGACCTCGCGCTCGACCTCGGGCCCCGAACCGGCCGCGTGCGACCGGACGATGTTCAGCTGCAACTGATCGCGCATCTCCGGGGCGATGTGCCGCGTCGCGAGCGCCCCGAACCCCGTCGACACCCCGTAGACCGGGGTGGGCCGCGCGGACAGCTCCTCGATGTGCGCCCGCGCCTCCCCGATCAGCTTCAACGCCTCGTCCGTCAGCGCGACCCGCGCCCCGTCGCGGGCCACCGCCACCACGTCGCCGAACGCGAGCGGTTCCGGCCCGACCCGGACGACCCTTTCCCCCACACCAGATGCCATACCCACCATTGCAGCGTCCAGCGGAGGCGGGCACGACCCCGCGGGGCCGCATTCTGTCTCAGATACGAGACAATCGGAGCATGAGCCAGGTCCCCGCCGCCCGCCGCGCCCTCGCCGTCCTGCGCCACCTGGCCGCCGCGCCCGGCCCCCTCCCCGCGTCGTCCATCGCCCGCGCCCTCGGCCTCCCCCGCTCGTCCACCTACCACCTGCTCACCGCGATGGCCGGGGACGGCTTCGTCGCCTACGTCCCCGAGGAGCGCCGCTGGGGACTCGGCGTCGCCGCGTTCGAGATCGGCTCCGCCTACCTGCGCCACGAACCCCTCGAACGCCTCGCCCGCCCCCTCCTGCGCCGCCTCGTCGACCGGACCGGGGAGATCGCGCAGCTCGGCGTCCTGCACGGCGCCGAGACCCTCTACCTGCTCAAGGAGCAGCCGCCCCACCACGCGACGCTCGTCACGGACGTGGGCGTCCGCATGCCCGCCCACCTCACGGCCAGCGGCCGGTCCCTGCTCGCCCACCTGCCCCCGGCGCAGGTCCGCGCCCTCTTCCCGGGCGGTCCCCTCGTCGACCGCACCGGCCGGGGCCCCACCACCCTCCGCGCGCTCCGCCGCGTCCTCGCCGAGGACGCCCGCCGCGGCTGGGCCTCCGAGGACGGCCACGTCACCGAGGGGTTCGCGAGCATCGCCGCCTGCGCCTTCGACCACACCGCGCACCCGACCGCCGCCGTCGCGGTCACCTTCCGCCGCGACGCCCACCCGCCGGAGACCTGGCCGTCCCTCGCCGAGGCGATCCGCGCGACCGCCGCGGCCCTCACCGCCCGCCTGGCCGGCCGCCCGCCCGGCCGGGAAGGAACATGACGGTCGCGAAATGGATGTTTGACAACCAGGCCAGCAAGGTACCTATAGTTGTAGTTGCAGGTTTGCTCTTCTCGCGAGCACAGGCATCCCGGGCGGCCGGCCCGGGGATCTTCGGAGGTGAAGCACACGATGCTGCTGACGTCGATCGACCCGTTCGTGCAGGAGTTCGAGCGGCAGTTCGACCGGGCGATCCGGCAGGCCGCCGGGCAGGGCAACGGCGCGAGCATGCCGATGGACGGCGTCCGCCGCGCCGACGACGTCGTCCTGCGGTTCGACCTGCCCGGCATCGACCCCGGCTCCATCGAGGTGACCGTCGACCGCGGCGTCCTGTCGGTGAGCGCGCGCCGCGAGGAGGAGATCGCCGAGGACGAGCGCGTGTTCGTCCGCGAACGTCCGATGGGCTCCTTCACCCGGCGCGTCTACCTGTCGGAGCACCTGGACGCCGACGCCATCGAGGCCGCGTACGACAACGGCGTCCTGGCCGTCCGCATCCCGGTCCTGGAGCGGGCCAAGCCCCGCAAGGTCGCCGTCCAGCAGGCGGGCGGCACCCACAAGGCCATCCGGAACTGACCCGCACCGCCGGCCTTCCGCCGCGGGCGGGCCCGCCCGCGGCGGAACCGCCGAACCCCCGCAGCAGAGAGGACCACGAGCCGGTGCCCCTTCCCATGGACGACGAGCACGCGGCCCTGTTCACCGTGGGGCAGGTCGCCGACATGCTCCACGTGCAGCAGGCGTTCCTGCGCCGCATCGACGACCAGCGGGTCGTCTCCCCCCGGCGCTCCGCGGGCGGCCAGCGCCGCTACAGCCGCAACGAGATCGGCCGCATCCAGCAGGTCGTCACCCTGATGGGCGAGGGCATGACCCTGCCCGCCATCCGCCGCATCATCGAGCTGCAGCACGAACTCGCCGAGGTCACCCGCGAGCGCGACGAACTGGCGGCCCGCCTGGACGCCCTCGCCGGAACCCCGCGGAACGCGCGGGACGGACAGGGGCCGTCCCGATGACGCTCACCATCGACGAGGCGGTGACCGCCGTGCCGCCGCACGCACTGACGATCGAGACGCACCGCACCGGCCGGACCACCGTGCTCCGGCTGTCCGGCGAACTCGACATGGCCGGCGAGCAGCGCCTGCGCGAGGCCGTCCGGCACGCGCTGCGCACCCGCCCCCGCACGCTCGTCCTGGACCTGTCCGGCCTGCTGTTCACCGACTGCACCGGCCTGTCGGTGATGGTCTGGACGCGGAACCTGCTGGCCCGCCAGGGCGGCGTCCTGCAGATCCGCGACCCGCGCCCCAATGTCCTCCGCGTCCTGGAGTTCGCCCGCCTCGACGCCCACCTCGCCCCCAGGGCCAACGGCCGCACCCGCCCGGCCCGTCCGGGCCGCTGACGGATCAGCGGGGCGCCAGGGGGCCGGCGGCGCCGTGCCAGGAGACGTAGAGGCCCTCGCGGGCGCGGGTGCGGCCGACGATCCTCCGGTCGCCGCTCCCGTCGAACGGCGCCTGAAAGCCGGGCGCCCCGTCAGGCGATGAGCCCTTCGGCCTCTGCCTGGTCCAGGGCCTGCCGCGCCTCACGGGTGTCGAGCATCTCCAGGCCGCGGACCGCCCAGAAGCGCAGCGGCTCGTCCATGCCGTCGAGCTGGCCGCGGAAGATATCGAGCGCCTCGGGCGACCTGGCCTCGGCGACGAGTTCCAGCAGGAGGCACCGCAGGTCAACGTCGCTCTCCGCCTCGAACTCCGCGATCAGCTCGGCGACGTACGCGTCGGCGTGCTCGCGCAGGAAGTCGAACGCGTCCGCGCGGGCGCCCGCGCCGCCCTCGCGCATCTGCTGGATGGCCTGATCGAAACGCCGCCGCGACATATGCCGACTTTACTGCCGATCACCGACACCCCACGTGGCACGCGAAGGCCCGTCCCGTAGCGTCAGCGTCGTGACAAATGAGGCTAAGCGGACGAACGGGGCGCCGCTCGATCGGGTGACGCAGTGCTGGGTGCGCCTGACCGGACGCCGCGTCGACCTGCGGGACGCGCCGTGGCTCTCCGGCCCCCGCGGGGACAGCGACCGGGTCGGCGGCTCCTGGCTGCCCCGCGAGGCCGCACGGCTCGGCGGTCGCGTCCGGGACGACCCGTCCGGCGCGGGCCTGCTCCCGTCGATGACCGTCCTGGACGGCCCCGCGTTCGACCCGGACGCCCTGCACCCGCACGTCCGCGACTTCTACGAGCGCACCACCCGGTGGCGGCTCGACCTGTGGTCGCAGTGGTCGCCGTGGGCATGGCCGTTCGGCTGGCTGATCTCGGCACTGTTCGCCCGCCGCCTCCAGCAGCTCGCCCTCCCCCTGCGCCCGCTCGACGTCGCCCACGGCATGACCAGCGAGGTCACCCCCGTGGTCGCCCCGGACGGCACGACGCTCGGCACGTCCTGGCGGCGGCGGCTGCGCGCGACCGGCGGCACGGTCTTCAGCGGCTGGTACCAGGCGTTCACCGTGCCCGGCGTCCCGCAGCCCCGCGTCCGCGTGGCGTTCCCGCTGCCGAACGGGCGGCTGGTCGTCCTGCTGCGGCCCGAGGTGACGGCGGAGGGCGGCCTCCTGCTCACCTCCCCGGCGGGCGGCTGGGGCGAGGACGGCGCGTACCTCGTCGTCGAACGGGGTTCGCGCGCGTGGGCCCGGCGCGTCCCCGTCCACGAACGCTTCCACGTCCATGTGGACGGCGAGGGAGTCCTGCGCACCGACCACGCCCTGGACCTGTGGGCGATCCCCGTCCTGCGCCTGCACTACCGCCTCGACGACGGCGCTACGCCGTCAGCTCGGTGACCAGCTCGTCCAGCCCGCGGAACCGCCCGTCGAAGGAATCTGACTCCGTCGGCGGGTCGCCGACCGGCCGCCGCACGTACGCCGTCCGCATGCCGCTCGCCCGGGCGCCGCGGAGGTCCCAGGCGTGGGCGGCCACCATGAGCACGCGGCCCGCCGGGCAGCCGGCGGCGTCGACGGCGAGCCGGTAGATCTCCGGCGCCGGCTTGTACGCCCGGACGGCCTCGCCGGACAGGGCCAGGTGCCAGCGCAGCCCGGCGTGCGCGCCGAGCCGCAGCAGCGTGGACCGGTCGGCGTTGGACAGCCCGAGGACGGGGAACCGCTGCGCGAGCCGGTCGAGGGCGGCCACGGAGTCGCCCCAGGGCGGCAGCCGCCGCCCCGCCGTCGCCAGCCGGGCGACGGCCGCCGGATCGGTGAGCCCGGCACGGTCGGCGACGAGCCGCGCGGCCTCCCCGTCGAGCACCTCACTGGGGACGTACGGGCGATGTCCCTCCGCGATCCGCCGCTGCTCCCGCTCGATGTGCCGCTGCCACACGCCGAGAAGCTCCTCGACGGGCGCATCACCGGACGCGGGCACCGCCGCACGGATCTCCGCGCGGAGCCCGCCCGGTTCGTCGACCAGCGTGCCGAGGACGTCGAAGACGACGACCTCGATGTCGCGGATCTCGGCCATGTCGTCTCCCGTTCGTGAAGGCGTCACCGGTTCGACAGGTGACGATCTTGCCGTCGCACGCGTCACCGGTCAAGATGGTGACGTGGATTTCGCGTTCGTGAGCGGCGCCCCCTCCCTCGATCTGGCCGGCACCGTGGGGTCGCGCCGGGACGATCCCGTCGACTCGCTGACCCGCCCGGCGGACCTCGAACGCTGGACGGCCGAATGCCCCGGCCTCCCCGACCGCGTCACCGTGGACGCCGCCGCCTTCGAGGCCGCACTGACGCTGCGGGAGGCGATCTACCGGCTCGCGCTCGATCGCGTCGAGGGCCGCCCTTTCCGTCCGGACGGCCTCGCCGTCGTCAACGAGGCCGCGGCCGGGCCGATGCCCACCGTCCGGCTCGACGATTCGGGCCTGCACACGACGGGGGACGCCCGCGCCGTGCTCACGCACATCGCCCGGGACGGCATCGCCGTGCTCGCCGATCCGCACGCCCGTCTCAAGGAGTGCGGCCGGACCGGCTGCACCCGCGTCTACATCGACCGTTCGCGCGGCGCACGCCGTACCTGGTGCGGGATGGCCGAGTGCGGCAACCGCGTCAAGGCCGCGGCCTACCGAGCACGCCGCCGAGCCGCGACCCCGCCCCGTGAGCCGACCGGCTGACGCGGAACGCCGGAATTCTCGAGTTCACCCGCGTTCCGGAACCTGCGTCACACACCTCCCGGCCCTCGCGGAACGGTCCTCAGTGATCGGCGTGCGTCCCCGCCCACACCGCGGGGGTCCGGCCGGCCCACGGGCTCGCCTGTTCGAGTTGGCCGGCCAGGCGGAAGAGGAGGTCCTCGCGGCCGTAACCGGCGGCGAACTGCATGCCGATCGGGAGGCCCGTCTCGGCGTCGGACGTCACGGGCACGGACATGGCGGGCGTGCCCGCCACGTTGAACGCCGTGGTGAACGGGGAGCGGTCGTTGATGCGGTCGATCCAGCCGAGACCGTCCAGCGCCTCGGCGCCCTCGGCGTAGGCGCCCAACGGCACGGGAGGCTCCGGCGAGGTCGGGGTGAGCAGCACATCGTGAGCGTCGAAGGACCGCGCCAGGCTGCGCGCGACCCGGTTCCGCATCGCGAGGGCGGCGGCGAACCGGACGCCGCCGACCCGCTGCCCGAAGTGGTACCCGGCGAGGGTCACCGGTTCGAGGGTCGATGAGTCGACGGGTCGTCCGGAGGCGGCGGCCAGCGCGTCGACCAGGGCCGCGAGGTTCACCGTCATCAGATCGGCGATGCCCTGGACGAACTCGTCCCAGCCGACTCCGAGACCGGCCTCGGCCTCCTCCACCCGGTGGCCGAGGGATTCGAGCAGGCGCACGGTGCGGGCGAGAGCGTCGGCCACCGGTGCGGTGGTGCGGCGTCCGCCCCACGCCTGCGGCAGGACGCCGATCCGCAGGACGCCCGGGTGCCGGGTGACCTCCTCCGCGTACGGCCGGGACGGCTGCGGGGCGAAGTAGGGATCGCCCGGTTCCGGGCCGCGGATCGCGTCGAGCAGTGCCGCGCCGTCGCGCACCGTGCGGCTGACGCCGCCCTGCACGGCCAGCCCGCTGAAGACCTCGTCGGCGTCGGGTCCCATGGAGACGCGGCCACGCGAGGGCTTCAACCCGAAAAGCCCGTTATAGGCGGCAGGGAGGCGGAGCGAGCCCGCGGCGTCCGTGGCATGCGCGACCGGGACCACCCCGGCGGCGACGGCCGCGGCCGCGCCCCCGCTGGACCCGCCCGCGCTCCGCTCCGGGTCCCACGGGTTGCGGGTCGCGCCGTACAGCAGCGGTTCGGTCGTGAGGCCGTAGGCCAGCTCCGGTGTCGCGGTGCGCCCGAATGTCCGGAGCCCGGCGCGCCGGAAGCGCCGCATCACGAACGAGTCGGCGTCGGCGACGTTGCCCGCGGCGAGACGGCTGCCCAGCTCCATCCGCCTCCCGGCCATGGACACCGCGATGTCCTTGATGAGAAAGGGAACCCCGGCCAGGGGGGCGTCGCCATGGTCGGGCGGGTGGTCGGCCGGCCACGTCTCCACGATGGCGTTGATCTGCGGATTGACGGCCCGCGCGGCCTCGCGCGCGACCGCGTCCAGTTCGGCGGGGGTCACCTCGCCGTCGGCCACGAGCTTCGCGAGCCCGACCGCGTCGAACTCCGCGTACTCGGAAATCCGCATCGCCACTCCCAGCAGAAGATACCGTTCGCCACCATGTCCAGCGTGATGGCCGCGACGCCGCCCGCGAACGGGACCATCGCGAGCACACCCATCGCTCCGCCCTGGAGCGCCCCGCTCGTCCGCCACTTCAGGGCCATCGTCCGGGTGAAGTCGTCGAGATCTTTGAGGTCGAGTTCCTTGAGGTCCGCCAGCTTCGTAACGTCCCGTCCCGCCTCCCGGTGATGCTCCAGGACCTTCTCGGGGTCCATGAGTTCCGTCGTCCAGTCGGTCACCAGCTCCAGGAGGTGAACCGCTCCCTTCACGGCGGGGGTCAGCGCCGTATCGGTCACCCGCTCTATGCCGTCCTTGATGACCGGGGGCGTGACGTTCGAGACGGCCTTTCCGGCCTTGCGAGCGGTTTCCCTGACTTGACCGCCCGCTTCGCCCAGCGCCGCCCGGGCTTTCGGCGGGGAGCACTCGGCGGCGCTCCGCCTTCTTCGCCCAGTGTCGCTGCAGTTCTGCCCAGCGGCGGCTCTCGTACGGGGACATCTCGTGGAACTCTTCGAGGGTGTCGCTCATGCCTTCGCTTTCGTTCAGACCTACAGAGACCCGCAGAGGACGAGCAACGACGGCGCAGCGAAGCCCGTGCTAGCCGTTAATGAACGGACGTGTCAGTACACAGCTTGGTTTACACCGTCATCACGACCCTGAGGGGACCGTTGCCGCGTCCCCGAGGCGGCGGGTGCGGGGTTGACGGGAGGCCCGGGATGAGGGCGGAGAAGCAACCTTTTCCGGGTTCGTTGGTTCTTCAGGTATGAGGTTGCATCATCGTGGGCCGGTCGCGGACGAGGGCGGGGCCGGGACGCCCGGGGAGTCCGGGGGCGCCCCGGACGGGGACGCCGGGCTCACGGGGCTCTTTCGGGCCCATCACGTGTCGCTGGTACGGCTCGCGGTCCTGCTCGTCGGCGATCAGGGCACCGCGGAGGACGTCGTCCAGGACGTGTACGCCCGGCTGCAGCACCGTGAGCGGCGCGGCGGGAAGGGCGGGACGCCCGCGGCGGCGCCCGAGCTGCTCGCGTACGCCCGGGCCGCCGTGCTGAACGCGTGCCGGACGCTGCTGCGCCGCCGCGCCCTGGCGCACCGGCTGTTCCAGGCTCCGCAGCCGGTCTGGTCGGCGGAGAACGACGTGCTGATCGCCGATGACCGCAGGCGCGTCCTGCGGGCGCTGACCCGGTTGCCCGTCCGGCAGCGGGAGGCGATCGTCCTGCGCTACTACCTCGGGCTCTCCGAGGCGGAGATCGCCGCGGCCATGGGGGTCCGCGCCGGGACCGTCAAGTCCACCATCTCCCGGGGCCTGGACGCGCTCCGTGACCGGTACGAGGAGGAACGTTGAAGTCGCCGTCCGAAGAGCTCCTGCGGTCCGCCCTGTCCGACGCCGCCGGGGCCGTGCGGCCCGAGGAGCTGCGGCCGTTGCCGGCGCGGGTGCCGCGGCGCCCGCGCCGGGCGCTGCTCGCGGTGCCGCTGGCGGGGGTCGCCGCGGCCGTCCTCGCCGTCCTGCTCGTCGCGCCGTGGTCGCCGGACGGACGGGACGGTGCGCCGCCGCGCTTCGCCCTGGCGTCCTACGCGGGCGCGGACTTCGTGGTCATGGGGCCCTGGCCGCCGGGCGCGCCGTCGGCCATGGTGCGGAAGGCCGACACCGGACGGACGGTGGCGACGGTTCGCGCGCCCGAGGGCTCGTCGGGGTTTCGTGACTCCGCCGACTCCGGGGACAACAGGACGTTCGTCCTCACCACCGCCGACCCCGAAGCCTGCCTCGTCCGTTTCCACCGCCTCGCCCTGAACGCGGACGGCGCGCCGGCGGAGCCGCCGGCCGAACTGGCCGGCACGGCCCTGCGGCAGCGGATGGGCGAGGGGCCGGGGCAGCTCGCCGTCTCGCCGGGCCTGCGCCGCATCGCCTACGCGGGCCGGGATTGCGGGGACGCGGGCGGGGGCAACGTGACGGTCGTCGACACCGCCACCGGTGAGCGCCGCGTCACCCCGCTGCCGCCTCGCGCGCTGGCCTCCTCGCTGCGCTGGGCGCCGGACGGCCGGGAGCTGGTGTTCCAGACGATGGGCGACTACCTGGAGACCGAGCTGCGGACCCTCGACGCGGAGACGGGCCGCCTCGGCACCGTCTCCCTGGGAGGCGGTGACGCGACGCTGCACGGCGCCGCGTTCGACGAGGACGGCGCGCACGTCACGGCGCTGGTGCGCGACGGCGGGCGGAACCGCATCGTCTGGTACTCGATGACCGGCAAGAGGGTCACCCGGCAGGTGGACCTGCACGCGAGCGAACCCGACGCCCCGACGACCTTCGAGGCGGCCGGGGCCCGGATCGTCGTCCGGATCGACGACCGGGTCAGCGTCATCGCCGGAACGAAGGTCACCACCCGGCGGATCGACCGCGGCGGCGCGTCCGGGCCGTGACGGCGCGCCGCCTGCGGAGCCGTATGATCATGCGTTCCGATCACTGAAGACAGGCTGACCACATGCGCAAGCTCGTGTACTACGTAGCGTCCACCCTGGACGGTTTCGTCGCCGGCCCCGACGGCGCCGACCCCACCGGTCCGAACGGGTTCTGGCCGGTCCCCGACGACTACGTGCGGTACATCATCGCCGAGTACCCCGAGACCCTGCCCGGCCCGGCCCGGGAGGCGCTGGGCGTCACCGACCCCGGCGTCCGTTTCGACACCGTCCTGGAGGGGCGGCGTTCGTACGAGGTCGGGCTCGCGCAGGGCGTCACCGACGCCTACCCGCATCTGCGGCACGTGGTGTTCTCCCGCACGATGACCGAGAGCCCGGACCCGGCCGTCCGGCTGGTGTCCGGCGATCCCGTCGCCACGGTGCGGGAGCTGAAGGAGGAGGACGGCAAGGACATCTGGATCGTCGGCGGCGGCGCGCTCGCGGGCGCCCTGTACGCGGAGATCGACCGGCTCGTCGTGAAGATGGCGCCGCTCACCATCGGCGACGGGATCCCGCTGTTCGGCCGCGACGCCGCCTTCGACCCGCGCACCTGGAAGCTCACCGGCCACACGGCGCTGGACAGCGGCCTGGTCGTCCTCACCTACGACCGCGCCCCCGAATGAACGGCGAGAGCCCGCCGTCCGGAGGGGCGGCGGGCTCTCGGCGTTCCGGGGTCAGGCGAGGGAGTTCTGCTTGAGCCACTCCTCGGCGACCTTCTCCTGGTCGTCCTTGTCGACGACGATGCGCTTCATCATGTCGAGGAGGTGCTGGGTCGTGAGCTTGGCGGACACGGCGTTGAGGGCCGCGCGGGCCTGCTCGTTCACGCCCTTCTCGTAGACGAGCGGGGTGACGTTCTGGGCGCTGAACACGTGCTTCGGGTCCTCCAGGACGACGAGGCCGTGTTCGGCGATCATGGGGTCGGTGGTGAACAGGTCGGCGGCCTGGATCTCGTCGTCCACGAGCAGTTCGACGAGGGTCGCCTGGGCGCCGGCGTCGAGCGGCTGGAACTTCTCGAACTTGAGCCCGTACTCGCTCTCCAGGCCCACGAGGCCCTGCTGGCGGGTCTTGAACTCGGACGGGCCGCCGATCGTCATCCGGCCCGCGACGGGCCGCAGGTCGGCGATCGTCTTCAGGCCGTGCTCGTCCGCGGTCTTCTTGGTGACGGTGACGGAGTCCTTGTCCTCGGCCGTGGCCGAGTCGAGGATCGCGACGCCGTCCGGCAGCTTCTCGGTGAGCTCCTTGTTGACGTCCTCGGTGGTGGCGGCGGTGCTCTTCGGGTCGACCGACGTGGTCAGCAGGGCGCCGTTGTACTCGGGCATGACGTCGATGCCGCCCTTGACGACCTGGTCGTAGTAGACCTCGCGGGCGCCGATGTTGAACTTGCGCTCGACCTTGAGGCCCTTCGCCTCGAGGGCCTGCGCGTAGATCTCGCCGAGCAGCGCGCTCTCGGGGAAGTTGGCGCTGCCGACGGTGACGGCGGACGAGTCGCCGCCGCCTCCGGCGAGCGGGTCGCCGTCCGCGCCGTCCCCGCCGCCGCAGGCGGAGAGGGCTAGGGCGGCCGCCAGGCCCACGACCGCGCCGCGGATCATCTTCTTCATTGTCGTACGTTTCCTTCCGTGGGGACGGTCAGGAGCGGGCCGTTCCGAGCAGGCCCGGGGAGACGAGGAGGCGGCGCAGCACCGCGAACACCAGCTGCACGAGCAGGGCGAGCGCCACGACGACGGCGGTGCCGCCGACGACGAGCTGGTAGTCCTTGCGGGCGATGCCGTCGATGATGTAGCGGCCGAGGCCGCCGAAGCCGGGGTAGGCGGCGAGGGTGGCGGTCGCGACGACCTGGATGGCGGACGTGCGCAGGCCGAGCAGGATCAGCGGCAGCGCCATCGGCAGTTCGGCGCGCCACAGGACGCCCCAGCCGGTCATGCCCATGCCGCGTGCGGCGTCCCTGGCGTCGGCGTCGACGCCGCGGATCCCCTCGTAGGTGTTGACGAGGATCGGCGGGACGGCGAGCGCGACGAGCCCGATCAGCAC
This sequence comes from Actinomadura sediminis, assembly GCF_042675525.1. Classification (NCBI taxonomy): domain Bacteria; kingdom Bacillati; phylum Actinomycetota; class Actinomycetes; order Streptosporangiales; family Thermomonosporaceae; genus Actinomadura; species Actinomadura sediminis. The sequence continues at coordinate 3,540 of NZ_JBHTJA010000075.1, read as the reverse complement.
CGGCGTGATGCTGTGGTCGATCGTGACGATGATCAGGATGAGCCCGAAGGTGGGGATCGCGCGGGCGACGTTGGCGAGGCCGGTCGCCAGCGCCCCGCCCCGGCCGGTGTGCCCGACGAGCAGGCCGAGCGCCAGACCGATCAGCGCGGCGAAGAACAGGGACGTCCCGCTGTAGACCAGGTGCTGCCAGAGGCGGTGCGGGATGCCGTCGACGCCCTCCCACTGCTCGGCGCCGGACAGCCACGTCCAGGAAAGCTCGATCTGGTTCCAGAGGTCGTTCACGCGGCGGCCCTCCCCCTAGCGCGGGCCCACGGCGTGAGGACGCGCTGCAGGACGACGAGGGCGGCGTCCGTGGCCAGGGCCAGCAGCATGATCAGGACGCAGGCCGCGAGGATCTGCGTCGGGAACTGCAGCTGGTGGCCGCGGACGATGTCGTAGCCGAGCCCGCCCTGCCCGATGAGCTGCCCGACGGCGACGAGGCTGATGGACGAGACGGCGGCGACGCGCGTCCCGGCGATCACCACGGGGACGGCGATCGGCAGCTCGACGCGCACGAGGCGGCGCAGCGGGCCGAAGCCCATCGCGGTCGCGGCCTGCCGCACGGGTTCGGGCACCGAGCCCAGGCCGTCCACCACGTTCGGGACCAGCACCGACAGGCTGTACAGGGTCAGCGAGATGATCACCGTGGTGGGGGTGAGCCCGGTGTAGTCGATGAAGACCATGAACAGCGCCAGCGACGGGATCGCGTACAGCACGTTCGCGAGGGTCAGCGTCGGCGGGTACAGCCAGCGCCAGCGGCGGCACAGCACCCCGAGCGGCAGGGAGATCAGCAGGCCGAACAGCACCGGGAGCAGGGACAGCCGCAGGTGCAGGAGGGCGTTCTCGGAGAGATCGGCGGTGTGCTCGCCGATCCACGCCCAGTCGATGCCCATCAGACCGACGCACCGTCCTCGCCGGCCGGGCGCGCGGGTTCGGGACGCGCGGGTTCGGGACGTGCGGGCGCGGGTTCCGGACGGGTGCCGGAGCGGGTGATCGCGGCGCTGAGGTCGGCCTGGTCGGCGACGCCCACGACGCGCCCGTCCCCGTCGACCGCGACGGCGCGCCCGGACGGCGACAGGATCGCGGCGTCCAGCGCGGCGCGGATGGAGTCGCCCTCGATGGAGAACGTGTGCCCGATGGGGGCGAGCCGCGCGTCGGCGAGGACGCCTTCGGCGGGGAGCGCGCCGGCGGCGGCCCAGCCGAGCGGACGGCCGCCGACGTCGACGACGAGCGTCCAGCCGTCCGCGGCGTCGCGGGCCCGCTCGACGGGCGCGTCCGCGGGCAGGATGCCGCGTTCGGACAGCGGCGCCTCGGCGGCCGGGACGAACGACAGGCGGCGGATGCCGCGGTCGTGCCCGATGAACCCGGCGACGAAGTCGTCGGCGGGCCGGGCGAGGAGGTCCTGCGGGCTGTCGACCTGGACGAGCTCGCCGCCCGTCCGGAACACCGCGATGCGGTCGCCGAGCTTGATGGCCTCGTCGATGTCGTGGGTGACGAACACGATCGTCTTGTGCAGCTCGTCCTGCAGGCGGAGGAACTCGTCCTGCAGCTCGGTGCGGACGACCGGGTCGACGGCGCTGAACGGTTCGTCCATCAGCATGATCGGGGGGTCGGCGGCGAGCGCGCGCGCGACGCCCACGCGCTGCTGCTGCCCGCCGGAGAGCTGGAACGGGTAGCGCTTGGCCATCGCGGGCTCCAGCCCGACGAGCCTCATCAGCTCGTGGGCCCGGTCGCGCGTCTCCTTCTTCTTCCTGCCGAGCAGGCGGGGGACGGTCGCGATGTTGTCCTCGACGGTCTTGTGCGGGAACAGGCCGGCGTGCTGGATGACGTACCCGATGCCGCGGCGGAGTTCGGCGGGCTTGCGGTCGCGGACGTCCCGGCCGTCGATGAGCACCCGTCCGGCGGTGGGGTCGACCATCCGGTTGATGGTGCGCAGCGCGGTGGTCTTGCCGCCGCCGGACGTGCCGACGAACACGGTGATCCGGCCGGTCGGGCACTCCAGGCTGACGTCGTCGAGCGCGACGGTGCCGTCGGGGTAGCGCTTGGTGACGCCCTCAAAGGTGATCAAACGGGATCACGTCCTCGCTGGGCGCCGGAGACGCCGATGTTCGATTTCGGCCATCTGCCCAACCGTAGCCAATGGGTACCGCACGTGCAGCGTCCCAATATGACCGAAACGTCACCTATACAGGCCTGTGACCCGGGATAATGTGATGGTCGCCTCATTCCCCGCCCGTCGACGTGCGGACGCGCAGCGCCGGTTCGCGGACGACGCGGCCGCCGCGGGACGCGCCGTCGACACCGCCGACCACCAGCCCGACGGCCGCGTCGACGATGCCGTCGATGTCCCAGTCGACGCTGGTCAGCGGCGGCGTCAGCAGCGCCGACATCGGGTGGTCGTCGTACCCGCAGACCGCGACGTCGCCCGGCACGGCCAGGCCCAGCTCGCGGGTCGCGGCGTACACGCCGTAGGCCATCGAGTCGGTGAAGCAGAAAACCGCCGACGGACGGTCCGGAACCCCGAGCACGCGCAGCGCCGCGGCGGTCGCGGCGGCCAGGCCCTGCGGCACCGCGACGACGTCCACGTGCAGCCCGAGCCGCCCCGCCTCGGCGTTGACGTGCACGTCGGCCGGACGGTCCGGGGTGCTGGCCCGGGTCGCGGTGAACACCGCGAGGCGCCGGTGGCCGAGGTCGCGCAGATGCTCCAGCGCCAGCGTGACGCCGCGCCGGTTGTCGAACACGACCTCGCCGTGCGAGCTCCCGCCGCGCAGCGCGTCCCCGATCGACACCACCGGGAGGGCGCCGCCCAGCTCGGCCCACAGCTCGGCGGCCGGGTCGAGCGGCTGCACGATGAGGCCGTCCACCCGCTGGTCGCGCAGCCGCCGGGCGAGCGCCAGCTCCCGCTCGGGGTCGCCGCCCGCGTCGACGATGAGGGCGTACCGGTCGCGGGCGAGCAGCGCGCGGCCGATGCCGACCGCGAGCGACTGCTGCCAGTAGTCCTCCAGCGAGCCGCACAGCAGCCCGATCTGGCCCGTGCGCCCGCTGGCGAGCGCGCGGGCGATCGGATGGGCCTCGTACCCGAGCCGGTCGGCGGCGGCGCGGACCCGCGCCTGCGTCTCCTCGGACGTCTGGACGCCGCGCAGCGCGTACGACACGGCGGCGGGCGAGAGGCCCGTCGCCGCGGCCACTTCCCGGATGGTCGCGCGTTTGCGCCTCCCCGCCATCCTTCACACCCTAGGCGGCACGGGTGACAGAACGCCCGTCGAGCCAACGGTCCGTCGCGGCGCACACGGCGACGGCCGCGACGAGGCAGACGGCCGCGCCCCTGAGCAGGCCCGCCTCGTAGTACACGTCGGTCACCGCGCGGACGGCGGCGTACCCGGCGAGACCGCCGGCGGCGAGCGCCGCGGACGCCTGCCCGCACCACTGGAGCGCCCCGAACGGCCCGGCGCCCGCCAAGCCCGTCCGCAGCGCGAGCCCCGCCGCCGCGCCGCACACCAG